>JAICZD010000106.1 GCA_025933855.1 Modestobacter sp.
CGCACCTGCTGCCGTCCGGCCGCACCGGGGTCAAGTACGGCTCCGCGGAGATCGTCGACGCGATGGAGCGGGACGGGCTCAGCGACCCGTTCGAGCACATCTCGATGGGCGCGTCCACCGAGCGGCACAACCAGCGGCTCAGCATCTCCCGCGCCGAGCAGGACGAGTTCGCCGCGCGGTCGCACCAGCTGGCCGCCAGGGCGATCAAGGACGGGCTGCTGGCCGAGGAGATCACCCCGGTGCCGCTGCCCCAGCGCAAGGGCCCGGACGTGCCGTTCAGCACCGACGAGGGCGTGCGGGCGGACACCACCGCCGATGTGCTGGCCAGGCTGCGGCCGGCGTTCAGCAAGGACGGCACGATCACCGCCGGAACCGCGTCGCAGATCTCCGACGGCGCCTGCGCGGTCGTCGTGATGAGCGCGGCCAAGGCCGCGGAACTCGGCCTCACCCCGCTGGCCGAGATCGGCGCGCACGGCGTCGTGGCCGGCCCGGACGCCACCCTGCAGACACAGCCGTCCCGGGCGATCGAGAAGGCGTGCGCCCGGGAGGGCATCGAGCCGGCGGACCTCGACGTCGTCGAGCTGAACGAGGCCTTCGCCGCGGTCGCGATCGTCTCCACCCGGGAGCTCGGCATCGACCCGGAGAAGGTCAACCCCAACGGCGGAGCCATCGCCCTCGGCCACCCGATCGGGATGAGCGGCGCCCGCATCGTGCTGGACCTGGCCCTCGAGCTCGGCCGGCGTGGCGGCGGCGTCGGTGCCGCGGCGCTGTGCGGTGGCGGTGGGCAGGGCGACGCGCTCCTGCTGCACGTACCCGCCCAGGGGTGAACCGGCGCCGGGCTGCCGACGTCGCCACGCTGGTCGAGTGCGCCCGGGCCGGTGACGCACGCTCGGTGGCCCGGCTCATCTCGCTGGTCGAGGACGCCAGCCCGCTGCTGCGCGAGGTCGCGGCCGCGCTGACCCCGCACACCGGCCGGGCCCGGGTGCTGGGCATCACCGGCCCGCCGGGGGTGGGCAAGTCCACGACCACGACGGCGCTCGTCCGCGCCTTCCGGTCCGAGGGCCGGCGGGTGGGTGTGCTGGCGGTCGACCCGTCCTCGCCGTTCTCCGGCGGGGCGCTGCTGGGCGACCGGGTCCGGATGTCCGACCACGCCGGCGACCCGGGCGTCTACATCCGGTCGATGGCCGCGCGGGGGCACCTGGGCGGCCTGGCCTGGTCGACCCCGCAGGCGCTGCGGGTGCTGGACGCCAGCGGCTGCGACGTCGTGCTGATCGAGACCGTGGGGGTCGGGCAGTCCGAGCTGGAGGTCGCCTCGCTGGCGGACACCACGCTGGTGCTGCTGGCTCCCGGTATGGGCGACGGCGTGCAGGCGGCGAAGGCCGGCATCCTGGAGGTCGCCGACGTGCTGGTGGTCAACAAGGCCGACCGGGACGGCGCCGGGCGGACCGTCCGCGAGCTGCGCGCGATGCTGCCGCACGGCAGCCGGCCCGACGCCTGGCAGCCGCCGGTGCTGACCACGGTGGCCGTGCGGACGTCGGACAACGGCGTGCCCGAACTCTGCGACCGGATCGAGGAGCACGCCGCCTGGCTGGCCCGATCGGGAGAAGGGGCCCGGCGGCGGGTGCGGCGCGCCGAACGCGAGGTCGAGGCGATCGCCCTCGCCGTGCTGCGGGCGCGGCTGGGGGACGTGCGGGGGTCGGCCGCGCTGCGCCCCCTGGCCGCCCGGGTGGCGGCGGGGGAGACCGACCCGTACCGGGCGGCCGACGAGCTGGTCGCCCAGCTCTGACCGTCGCCGCGCCGACCGGCCGCCGGGCGGGGAGGATGGCGCGGTGAACGGGACCCCGGACGCTGTCGTCGTCGGAGCCGGCCCCAACGGGCTGGCGGCCGCCCTGCGCCTGGCCGCCGCCGGCCTCTCGGTGCGGGTGGTGGAGCGCGGGAACCGGGCCGGCGGGGGCATGCGGACGGAGGAGGTGACGCTGCCGGGCTACCGGCACGACATCTGCTCCACCGTGCACCCGATGGCCGCCGCCGCACCCTTCTTCCAGGAGTTCGACCTCGCCTCCCGCGGCGTCCGGCTGCTCCAGCCGGAGATCAACTTCGCGCACCCGCTGGACGGCGGACGGGCCGCGCTCTCCTTCCACTCCCTCGAGCGGACCGCCGCGGAACTGGGCGCCGACGCGGACGCCTACCGCCGGCTGTTCGGCCCGCTGCTGCGCCGGGCGGATGAGATCACCGACTTCTTCCTCACGTCGGCGTTCCGGCGGGTGCCCACCCGCGGCGCCATCGGTATCGCCGAGTTCGGCCTGCAGGGGCTGCCCGGCGTGGGCTGGCTCGCCCGCCGGTACTTCGACCACGATGCGGCCAAGGCGCTGATCGCCGGGGCCGCGGCACACGGGATGCTGGACCTCACCCGCCCGCTGACCGCGGCGCTGGGCATGTTCCTGGGGATGATGTCCCACCACCAGGGCTGGCCGCTGATCCAGGGCGGCTCCCAGGAGCTCGCCGATGCGATGGTCACCGCGCTGGAGCAGCAGGGCGGCGAGGTCGTCACCGGGCACGAGGTGACCGACCTGCGCGAGTTCGACGGCGTCCCGGCCGTGCTGCTGGACACCTCGCCGGGCGCCTTCGTGGCGATGGCCGGTGACCGGGTGCACCCCGGCTACCGCCGCTGGGTGCAGCGCTACAAGCACGGTCCTGGGGTGTTCAAGATCGACTGGGCGCTGTCCGAGCCGGTGCCGTGGGCCAACCCCGACGTCCGCCGGGCCGGCACCGTGCACCTGGCCGGCACCCTGGAGGAGACCATCGCCGGGGAGGCGGCGCCGGCCTCCGGCCGGGTGTCGGACAAGCCCTACGTGCTCGCCGTGCAGCCCACCGTCGTCGACCCCTCCCGGGCACCCGGCGGAGGCCACATCTTCTGGGCGTACGTGCACGTGCCGCACGGCTCGACCGTCGACATGACCGAGGCGATCGAGCGGCAGGTGGAGCGGTTCGCGCCCGGGTTCCGGGACACCGTCATCGCCCGGTACACCATGAACGCCCAGGACATGCAGGCCTGGAACCCCAGCGACGTCGGCGGCGACATCTCCAACGGCGAGGCGTCGCTGCGCCAGATGCTGGCCCGCCCGGTGCCGCGCTGGAACACGTACAAGACCCCGATCCACGGCACCTACCTGGCCTCGGCCGCCACCCCGCCGGGACCGGCCGTGCACGGGCACTGCGGGGACAACGCGGCCCGGGTCGCGCTGCGCGAGGTCTTCGGCGTCCGGCACGCACCGCGGCTGCGTCCCGCGCCGGGCTGAGTGCGCCGGGCTCGTGCTGCCGCGGGGCCGGCGGGCTGCTGCCGTCCCGGCTGCGGCAGGGCCGTGGGCGCGGTGGGATGATCGAGGTCATGCAGCCGAACCGCCCCGCCCGACCCGATCCCCGAGCCGCTGCCCAGCAGGCCCGCATGGCTGCCTCGCTGGCCGGTGCGGTCGACCTCGCGGCCGTCAAGGCGCGGTCGGAGGCCGCGGCCCGTGCGCAGTCGGCCCCGCCGCCCACCGCGACGGCACCGGCCGGTGCTCCCGGCAGCGCCGTGGTCGACGTCGACGAGACCACCTTCCAGGCCGAGGTGCTCGACCGGTCCTTCCAGGTGCCGGTCGTGCTGGACCTGTGGGCGGAGTGGTGCGGGCCCTGCAAGCAGCTGTCCCCGGTGCTGGAGCAGCTGGCCGTCGAGGGCGGCGGATCCTGGGTGCTGGCCAAGATCGACGTCGAGGCCAACCCGGTCCTCGCGCAGGGCCTGCGGGTCCAGGGCATCCCGGCGGTCAAGGCGGTCTGGCAGGGCCAGCTGATCGCGGAGTTCACCGGGGCCATCCCCGAGGACCAGGCCCGCCAGTTCATCACCGAGCTGGTCGCGGCGACCACCGGGGGAGCGGTACCCGGAGCCGGTGCCGAGGGCGAGCCGGCCGAGCCGGAGGACCCGCGGCTGGACGCCGCCGAGGCCGCGCTGGACCGGGGCGACCTGGCGGCGGCGGAGGCCGCCTACCAGGCCATCCTCGACGCCGAGCCCGCCCACCCGGTGGCCGGTCTGGCGCTGCGCCAGGTCCAGTTGTTCCGCCGCGCCGAGGAGGCGGGCCCCGATGCGCTCGCCGCCGCCGATGCCGACCCCGGCGACGTCGCGGCGCAGACCCGGGCCGCTGACTTCCTGCTCGGTACGGGCAACGTCGAGGCCGCCTTCGACCGGCTGCTGGACGTCGTCCGCCGCACCGCCGGCGAGGACCGCGACCTGGCCCGCAAGCACCTGGTCGAGCTGTTCGGCGTGGTGGGGGACGAGGACCCGCGGGTCGGTGCCGCCCGGCGGGCACTCACGCTCGCCCTCTTCTGATCCGGGGAAGGGTGCTGGCTCAGCCGGACAGGCCGCAGGACGACGGTCCGTCCACCACGCCGCTGCGGAAGACGTCGACGAGCTGGAAGCCGGTGAGGCCGACGTCGCCGAGGACGTGCGGATCGTCGCTGTAGGCCAGCAGGAACTGGACGCTCTCGTCCGCGTCGCCCGGTGAGATGGAGAGGTGGGCCACCTCACCGGCGAGCACGGCCTGGGTGAAGGCCCCGGCCAGGCAGACGGCGGACCGGGCGGCGTCCTGGTCGTCGATGGAGAGCCCCAGCTGGTCGCGGGCGGCCAGGCCGTAGGGGATGGCGACCGCGGTGAGCATCGCGTAGTCGCCCAGCTTCCGGTAGATCGGGCGGATCAGGTCGGTCTCGTCGTAGCCGACGGTGTTCTTCTCGGCGCAGAAGACCAGGTCGGCGTCGCGGTCCTGCTGGCCGGCGCAGCCGGGTGCCGAGCCGGCGAACGCGACGACGTCCGGCGGCGCGAACGTCGTGCCGCGGCGGGCGAACTCGGTCGTCCAGAAGGCCGGCAACGCGCTGTCGATGAACCCCTCGGTCTCCCCGAACGGGGCGTTGCCGCGGCTGAGGACCTCCTGGTCGCTGAACGCGCCCTGGGTGTACGTGCGGTTGGGGCCGAACTGGTCGCGGCAGGCCGGCGGGCCGTCGTCGAAGCCCTGCTGGAAGGCCGACACCCGGTCGAACAGCGACCCGTGCGCCTGGCTCTCGTTCCGGGCGGTGCCCACCGGGTCGCGCAGCAGCAGGTACCCGCGGAGGACGTCGTCCAGTTCGGGGGTTCGGATGGTGGTGTGCGGGGCGTTCCCGTCGGCCACCCACGCCGTCCACGCCCCGGCGAAGCAGTCGGCCTGGGTCTCGATGGCGATCGAGGCCCGGGTCGGGTAGCCGACCCGTCCCTGGACGGCGTGGCCGAACTCGTGCGCCATCACCAGCGCCGGCAGGAACCGTCCGTAGTCGTCGGCGAGGTCGCGCAGGAACGCCCGGTCGTACTGGATGGCGTCCCCGTTGGGGTAGGAGCTGCTCGGCGGGCAGTAGAAGGCGTTGTTCTCCACGGCAAGCGGTTCCTCTCCGCAGCCGATCTGCCCTCCCGGGTACGCGGCCGGATCGCTGTCGGCCGGGTCGACGGAGAAGTACCCCCCGGTCAGCGGCGGAAAGGGCTGCCCGAACACGTCGGGGAACTGGTCCTGCCAGAACCGGTTGAGGTCGGCCAGCGCGTCCCGGGCCAGCTGGTCGACCTCCTGGTCGGTCGCGCCGATGATCGGGAAGTCCGCTGCCTGCACCTGGCCGATCTGGCCCGCGGCCGGGCTGGCGCTGCCCGGCACGAAGGTCACCGCGCAGCCGCTGAGCGCCGCCAGGGCCGTGAGGGCGCCGAGGGCGCCGACCAGCAGCCGGCGGGCGGGGGAGAGCATGGGCTTCCGATCGGTCGGGCCGGGGTTCCGGCAGGGCCGCTCCATCGTGCCGGAACAGGCCGGTACCCGCGCTCCCACCCGGGAGCGCGGGTACCCGCCCCGCCGTCCGGAACGGGCCGCCGGCCCGGCAGATCAGGCCCCGCTGATGTCCTGCCCCTCCAGATCTCCGGACAGCTCCGCCGCCGCGAGTTCCGCCGAGGGCTCGTCCGGCTCGGGGCCCTCGTGGACGAACCACACCGTGCCCAGCGGCGGAGCGCTCAGGGTCGCCGAGTATGGCTGCCCGTGCCAGGACTCCGCGACCGCGTCGACCCCACCGTAGTTGCCGACGCCGGAGCCGCCGTAGCCCTCGAAGTCGGTGTTGACCACCTCCCGCCACCGGCCGCCCCGGGGCAGCCCGAGGCGGTACTCGTGGTGCGGAGTGCCGGCGAAGTTGGCCACGCAGGCGAGGACCTGGCCGTCTGCCCCGTACCGCAGGAAGGACAGCGTGTTGCCCGGCGCGTCGTTCGCGTCGATCCACTGGAATCCGGCCGGGTCGCTGTCCTGGGAGTACAGCGCCTCGGTGTCCTTGTAGACGGTGTTCAGGTCGCGGACCAGCCGCAGCACGCCGGCGTGCGCCGGGTCCTCGAGGTGCCACCAGTCCAGCGAGCGGCTCTCCGCCCACTCCGAGAGCTGGCCGAACTCCGATCCCATGAACAGCAGCTGCTTGCCCGGATGCGCCCACATGTAGCCCAGGAAGGCCCGCAGGTTGGCCAGCTGCTGCCAGCGGTCCCCGGGCATCTTGCGGACCAGCGAGCCCTTGCCGTAGACGACCTCGTCGTGGCTGATCGGCAGCACGTAGTTCTCCGAGTACGCGTACACCAGGGAGAACGTCAGCTGGTTGTGGTGGTAGCTGCGGTGCACCGGCTGCTTGGACACGTACGCCAGCGAGTCGTGCATCCAGCCCATGTTCCACTTGAAGCCGAAGCCCAGTCCGCCGAGGTAGGTCGGCCGGGTGACCCCCGGCCAGGCGGTCGACTCCTCGGCGATGGTGGTGATCCCGGGGACCTCCCGGTAGAGCGTGGCGTTCATCTCCTGCAGGAAGGCCACCGCCTCCAGGTTCTCCCGGCCGCCGTGCACGTTGGGCGACCACTCGCCGTCGTTGCGCGAGTAGTCCAGGTAGAGCATCGAGGCCACCGCGTCCACCCGGATGCCGTCGACGTGGAACTCCTTGGCCCAGTACAGCGCGTTGGCGACCAGGAAGTTGCGGACCTCGGACCGGCCGAAGTCGAAGACGTACGTGCCCCAGTCCGGCTGCTCGCCGCGGCGCGGGTCGCCGTGCTCGTACAGCGGGGTGCCGTCGAACCGGCCCAGCGCCCAGTCGTCCTTCGGGAAGTGCGCCGGTACCCAGTCCACCAGGACGCCCAGGCCCGCCTGGTGCGCCCGGTCGATGAGGTAGCGGAGGTCGTCGGGACTGCCGAAGCGCGACGTCGGCGCGTAGTAGGAGGTGACCTGGTAGCCCCAGGAGCCGCCGAAGGGGTGCTCGGCCAGGGGCATGAACTCCAGGTGGGTGAACCCGGCGTCCACGGCGTAGCCGACCAGCTCCTCGGCCATGTCCCGGTAGGACAGGCCCTGTCGCCACGACCCGGCGTGGACCTCGTACACGCTCATCGGCCGCCGGTGCCAGTTGCCCTCGGCGCGCTGGGCCAGCCATTCCTCGTCGCCCCACACGTGGGTGGAGGTGCTGACCACCGAGGCGTTCGCCGGGGGGACCTCGGTGGCGAAGGCCATCGGATCGGACTTGGCCCGCCACTGGCCGTCGGCGCCCAGGACGTGGAACCGGTACTTCGCGCCGACCTGCACGCCCGGGATGTAGACCTCCCAGACACCGGAGGATCCCAGCGAGCGCATCGGATAGGCGCGGGCCTGCCAGTAGTCGAAGTCGCCGGTGACCTTGACCCCGCGCGCGTTCGGTGCCCAGACGGCGAAGGAGACGCCCTCCACCCGGCCACCGGGGGTGTCGAACCCACGGACGTGGGCCCCGAGCACCGTCCACAGCTGCTCGTGCCGGCCCTCGCGGATCAGGTGCTGGTCGAGCTCGCCGAGGGTCGGCAGCCAGCGGTAGGGGTCGTCGACCGTGTAGGAGTCCTGGCCGCCCGCCCCGTTGTCGTACAGGACATCGAGCCGGTAGTCACCGGGCTGGTGCGGCAGCCGGGCCTCGTAGACCCCGCCGTCGTGCACCTGGGTGCACTCGTAGCGGCTCCCGTCCTGGTCGACGACGGTGACCGCCAGCGCATCGGGCCGCAGCGTCCGCACGGCCCATCCCTCGGGCAGCCGGTGGGCACCGAGCACACCGTGCGGGTTGTAGGACCAGCCCTCCACGACGGCGCGCAGCTCGTCCTCGCCGACCTCACGGCCCTGGGTGGTCACCGGCTCCCCGCTCGCCGAGGGCGCGCCGGATCCCGGCGTGGGGTCCACCAGGGCGGGCTCGACCAGGGCGGGCTCGGCCAGGGCGGGCTCGGCACCGGCCGTGCCGGGCGGCACGGTCCGGGTCTGCACCGGCTGGGCCGGGCCGCGGCTCGGCGGTTCCGGCTGCGGCGCCGAGGGCGCCGTCGGGTTTCCCGGCTCGGCGACCGGCGCCGGGGCGACCACCGGGGTGGCGGTCGCCTTCTTGGCCGCGGCCTTGCGCGCGGACTTCCGCGGGGTCGTGGCGGGGTCACCTGCCCCTGCGCCGGCCGCCGCCTGGCCCGGGGCCGCCTTCTTCGCGGCCCGCTTGGCGGTCTTGCGCCCCGGGGCGGTCGCCGCCGCGGCCGCGTCGCTCGACGGGTCGCCGGACGCAGCACCGTCAGTTGCGGCCGGGGCAGCCGTTGGCGTGGCCTTCTTCGCCGGCGCGCGCTTGCGCGCGGCCTTCTTGACCGGCGCAGCCTCCGGCCCCGGGTCCGCGGCGGCCTCGGACCGCACGGACTCGGTCATCTCCTCGACCCGGCGCTGCAGCTCGGCCTTGTCGGCAGGCTCGCCGCCCGGTGCCGGGGTGGATCCGTCGTCGTCGATGGTCATGGTGCGGGCCCTCGTTCCTGTCTCGAGTCAGTCGGACGTCAGCCGGGACACAGACTGCAACGGGATCATCAGCCAGTGCGGGCGGTTGCGAGCCTCGTAGACGCATTCGTAGACCGCCTTGTCCGCCTCGAAGGCCCGCAGCAGCGGTGAGCCGGCGTCGAGCTCGACACCCCCGGCGGCGGCGTAGCCGGCGCGGAACGCCTGCCGGTTGCGGTCGGCCCACTCCTGGGCACGGTAGGCGCGCTGGGGGTCGCCGGGCTGCTCGACGAGCATGTGCCGGGCGGCGTAGTCGAAGGAGCGCAGCATGCCCGCGACGTCCCGCAGCGGCGTGTCCAGCTCCCGCCGGGCGGCCAGCGGCCGGGCCGGCTCGCCCTCGAAGTCCAGCACGATCCAGCCGGTCGCCGTCCGCAGCACCTGACCCAGGTGCAGGTCGCCGTGCACCCGCTGGCGGACCACCGGCTCCTCCGACGCGGCGGCAGCCGCGTAGAGCGCGCGCAGCGCGTCCCCGTGCGGCGCCAGGTCGGGTACGACGCCGATGGCGGCCTCGAGGCGGGCGGTCATCTGCTCGGCCACCGTCGTGTACCAGTCGCGGTCGGCCGGCTCGGTCGGCAGCACCCGGGCGAGGTCGGCGTGCACGGAGGCGGTGGCCTCACCGAGCCGCTCGCTCTCCCCGGCGAAGTCGCCGCCCACCTCATCGGCGTGCAGGTCGCCCTCCGCGTAGAGGTCGCGGACGCTGGAGGTCGCCAGCCGCCAGCCGTCGCTGGCGTTGGGCACGAACGCCTGCACCATCGCCACCGTCGCCGGCTCCCGGGCCGGATCCGGGTCGTCGATCACGATGTAACCGAGCAGCGGGGCGATGTGCGGGTTGCCGGTCGAGCGCAGGGCGTCGTGGATCTCCACGTCCGGGTTGAGCCCCGGCTCCAGCCGGCGGAACAGCTTCAGGATGGCGCTCTCGCCGTAGACCAGCGAGGTGTTGCTCTGCTCGGTGGAGATCACGTCACCCGGCACGCCCTCGGGGATGGCGGCCACCCCGGCCGGGTGGAAGTGCATCGGGCCGACGGTCGCGGAGGCGACCAGGTGGGTCAGCCACGGCACGGTCGACTCGCGGTCGCGCATCGCGTCGTAGGCGTAGTTCGTCCCCTCGGTGGCCGGAACGGCGCCGACGAAGGCCGTGGACAGCTCGTCGGCCGGGGCGTCCCGCCAGGCGAGCGGGACCAGATAGGTCTCGCTGGCCCCGTCGGCGTAGCTCACGTACACCCGGTGCACCGAGAGCGCGGGGTGGGACTTGTCCAGGAAGAACCCTTCCTGGGTCACCCCGGACCACTGCCGGCCCTTGCCGCCGAACCACCGCTGGTGCGGCATCCAGTCGGCGAGGATGTCGGTCAATGCGCTCATCGGGCCCCTCCAGAGGGGTCGGTGGATCCGGTCGTCGGCGCCCCGCCACTCGCCGTCCCGCCACTCGCCGTCCCGCCACTTGCCTGGACGCCGAGGCCGCCGCTCCCGGCCGGGGCCTCGGGGGCCTCGGGGGTGTCGGCGGCACCGACCATCCCGGAGTCCAGGAGCGACTGCGCGACGCGGCTGC
>JAICZD010000013.1 GCA_025933855.1 Modestobacter sp.
GGGCTGACCGGGGGGCACGACGCCGACGGCGTCGCGCGCTACCTGGAGGCGGTGCTGGGTGTCTGACTGGCGGCCGAAGCTGATCGCCAGCGACATGGACGGCACCCTGCTGCGCAGCGACGAGACGGTGAGCGAGCAGACCCGGGCGGAGCTGGAACGCTGGCGCGCGGCCGGGGTGCCCCTCGTGCTGGCCACCGGGCGGCCGCCCCGCTGGATGCACGGCATCCGCGAGGTCCTCGGATCCGGGACGGCGATCTGCTGCAACGGCGCGGTGCTGCTGGACCTGGAACCGTTCACGGTGCTCGACGAGCACGGCATCGCACCGGCGGTGCTGCAGGAGGTGACCGAGGAGCTGCGGCGGCGGGAGCCCCGCGTGTGGTTCGCCGTCGAGTACGGAGACCAGTTCCGGCACGAGCCCGTCTACCGGCCCCGCTGGGACGTCGACGTCCCCGGTGTCGCGGTGGCGACGCTGGAGGAGATGGTCGCCCGGCCGGCCGCCAAGCTGCTGGCCCGGCACGAGGCCATGCCCCGGGACGAGTTCGTGGCGATGGTGGAGGCCGTGGTGGGGGAGCGGGCGACGGTCACCAACTCCTCCTCCGACGCGCTGGCGGAGATCTCCGCGCCCGGGATCACCAAGGCCACCGGGCTGGCGCGGGTGGCGGCCGACCTGGGGCTGGGCCCGGCCGACGTCGTCTACTTCGGTGACATGCCCAACGACGTCGCCGCCTTCGACTGGGTGCGCGAGGGCGGCGGGCGGGCGGTGGCCATGGCCCATGCGCACGCCGAGGTGCTGGCGGCCGCGACCGACGTCACGACCACCAACGACGACGACGGCGTCGCCGCCTTCCTGGCCGGCCTGTGACCCCGCGAGCGGGCCGGCGTCCGGCCCGCTCGCCGGGGCCCGCCGCGAGCCTGCGAGCGGTGGGGGGCGAGGGGGTCCCTTCTCAGCGGGTCCGCAGGCGGTCGACCCGGACGGCCACCGCGCCGGACCGGGCATCCCCGGGGGGCAGGAGCTCGGCGAGCCGCTCGTGGGCCTCGAGATCGTGCTCGCCGAGCCGGTGGTCGGTGAAGGCGTGCAGCAGGTCCACGTCGGCGGACGCCAGCACGGCGGTGCGCACTCCCGCGGTCAGCTCCTCCCGGACGTCCCGGATGTCCGGCGCGTCCGAGCGGGGGAGCAGGGGTCCGGCGCCGGCGGCGAGCGCGAGGTCCACCCGGCCGGCCCGCAGCGCGCGGCGGACCGAGCCGAAGTCGCTGTCGACGGACGCGGTCAGCCGGTAGGGCCGGGTGGCCAGCACGTGCCGGCCGAGGAGGACGCGCAGCCGGTGGATCTCGCCGCGCACCGTCGTCTGGTTGCCCTTGTCGCCGTAGAGCAACTGGGCGAGTCGCTCGCCGGTGAGCCCCTCGGGATGCAGGGCGAGCGCGGTGAGGATCTCCGCCGGCCGCAGCGTGAGGGCCAGGGGCCGGCCGTCGAGCAGTGCGCTGGGCGGTCCGTCGCCCATGAACCGCAGGGAGAGCGCCGCCGCGGCCGGCGGCGCGGCGGCCCCGGACGGCTGCCCCGCGGCGCGCAGCAGGTAGCCCTCGGCCAGCGGCTCCACGTGCAGCTCCCGGCCGTCGGCGAGGACCACCGGGTCCGTGCCGCGGCCCAGGTCGACGCGGTCGGGCCACCAGCCCTGCGGCTCGGCGGCCAGCACCCGGCCGGTCGGGGTGACCAGCGCCCCCATGCCGGCGCCCAGGCTCGTCAGGTGCGGCATGTTGCGCAGCCGCAGGCGTTCGTCGGCGATCGCCAGCCGCACCCGGAGCTGGTTCTCGGCCAGCTGGGCCGTCGCCGCCACCAACTGGGCCAGGGCAGGGTGCACCGTGTGCAGCGGGCCGCTGACGTCGACGGCACCGAGGATGGCCCCGGTGTCCGGGTCGTGCACCGGCGCGGCCACGCAGGTCCAGGCGTGGTAGGTGCGGACCAGGTGCTCGGCGGAGTGGATCTGCACGGGCGCGTCGACGGCGAGGGCGGTGCCCATCGCGTTGGTGCCGATCGCGTCCTCGCTCCACTGGGTGCCCGGGAACAGGCCCACCCGGTCGGCCTGGGCGAGGAGCTTGGCGGCGCCGTCGCGCCACAGGACGCGCCCGTCCGCGTCGGTCACCAGCATCACGTGCATGGCCTCGTCGGCGATGCTGGCGAGGGTGCTGCGCAGCAGCGGCATGACCTCGTTCAACGGATGCGCCGCGCGGCGGTCGCGCACCTCGGCGGGCCCGTACACCACCGGCGGCGTCCTGCGGTCGGGGTCGACGTGGGCGGCGAGGCTCCGTCGCCAGGACTCCGAGACCACTGGACGGGGCACGCGGCGGACGGGGTCTCCGCCGAGGACGGCGTCGAAGCACTCCGCGAGCGCGCGGGCGTGGGCGACGGGATCCCCGCAGGCGGTCAGGGGCGGTTGCGCGGGATCCTGCGACATCGCACCCCCGAGCACCGTTGCCGGGCAAGCGCCGCAGCCGGCCCCGTGGGGATCATCACCCACCGCCGGCCGGGCGGCAAGCACGGCCCCCGTCTGCCGGGGTCGTGCGCCGGTCGATGCCCGCCCACCGGCCGGAGCCCGGAACCGGCGGGTCGGCCCGCCGCCGACCGGATCAGCCGTCCAGCGCCGCGGCCGCCGCCGACGCGACCGTGACGTCCTGCTCCACCGACCCGGCGCTGACCCCGACGGCGCCGATGAGCCGGCCGTCCCGGTACAGCGGAATGCCCCCGCCGAAGACGACCAGCCCCCCCGCGGTCTGCTCCAGCCCGTACAGCTCGGCACCCGGCTGCGCCAGGGCCGTGAGATCCGCGGTCGGCGCTTCCATCAGCACCGAGGTCACCGCCTTGCGGGTGGAGATGTCGATGCTGGCCTTGATCGCGCCGTCCATCCGGACGAAGGCCAGCAGGTGGCCGCCGTCGTCCACCACGGCGACGTTCATCGGCTGGCCGATCTCCTCCGCCTTCGCGATGCCGGCGTCGAGGATGCGGCGGGCCTGGCCGGAGGTCAGTGAGCTGCTCATCCCCGGATGCAACCGCATGGCGGCGCCGCGCGCACTCCCCGGCCGGGTCGGTCCTCGCGGCGATCCGGTGCCCACCGCCGGAGGCAACGAACGTGCAACGTGCGCCGTGTCACAGTTCCGTGGTTGCGCCGCACTGACGATCGAGAGTGAGGACTGCGATGGACACCGCGCCGACCACCGGGCTCACGGCCGCCGACTACCCCCTGTCGGTGCGACATCCGGAGCTGCTCCACACCCCGACCGGCAAGCCGATCACCGCCCTCACCATGGACGCGGTCGTGTCCGGCGAGCTGTCGGCGGAGGACCTGCGGATCGCGCCGGAGACCCTGCGGATGCAGGCGGAGCTCGCGGACGCGAGCGGGCGTCCGCAGCTGGCCAGCAACTTCCGTCGGGCGGCGGAGATGACCGCCATCCCCGACGCCGCGGTGCTGGCCATGTACAACGCGCTGCGGCCACGGGCGTCCAGCGGACCCCAGCTGGCCGAGCTGGCCGAGCGGCTGGAGACCGAGTTCTCCGCCCCGGTCTGCGCCGGGCTCGTCCGCGAGGCCGCTGAGGTCTACGCGCGGCGCAACCTGCTCGCCCGCCCCGCGGCGGGCTCCGACCCTACCGCCGCCGGCGACTGAGACAGGACGACGATGACCGAGACCCAGCCCCGGCGCGACCCCCAGCCCCGGCACTCGCTGCGCACCGAGATCCTCGAGGCCCGGCCCATGAACCTCGACGGGTTCGTCGAGGAGTGGCCCGAGAAGGGCCTCGTGGCGATGGAGAGCGACTTCGACCCGGCACCCAGCGTCCGGGTGGAGGACGGCCGCATCGTCGAGCTCGACGGACGGGCGCGGGCGGACTTCGACTTCATGGACACCTTCATCGCCAACCACGCCATCGACGTCGCGTCGGCGGAGCGGTGCACCTCGATGCCGTCGGCGCAGATCGCCCGCATGCTCATCGACCCGGGGGCGTCCCGCGACGAGGTGCTCGCGGTGACCCGGGGATTGACCCCGGCCAAGATCCTCGACGTCGTCAAGCTGATGAACGTCGTGGAGATCATGCAGGGGATGCAGAAGATGCGTGCCCGGCGGACCCCGGCGAACCAGGGGCACTCCACCAGCGCCCGGGACAACCCCATCCAGGTCGCCGCTGACGCCGCCGAGGGAGCCCTGCGCGGCTTCGCCGAGCTGGAGACGACGCTCGGTGTCCTGCGGTACGCCCCGCTGGTGGCCATCGCGCTGCAGGTGGGGGCCCAGGTCGGCCGCGGCGGTGTGCTCACCCAGTGCGCGCTGGAAGAGGCCACCGAGCTGGAGTTGGGGATGCGCGGCATCACCGCCTACGCCGAGACCATCTCGATCTACGGCACCGAGTCGGTGTTCATCGACGGTGACGACACGCCCTGGTCCAAGGCGTTCCTCGCCTCTGCCTATGCCTCCCGGGGCATCAAGATGCGGTTCACCTCGGGCACCGGATCGGAGGTGCAGATGGGCAACGCCGAGGGCAAGTCGATGCTGTACCTGGAGATCCGTTGCATCCTGATGGCCAAGGGCGCCGGGGTGCAGGGCCTGCAGAACGGGTCGATCAGCTGCATCGGCGTTCCGGGCGCGGTGCCCGGCGGCCTGCGGGCCGTGGCGGCGGAGAACCTCGTGGCCAGCATGGTCGACCTGGAGTGCGCATCCGGCAACGACCAGTCCTTCTCGCACTCCGCGATGCGCCGGACGGCGCGGGCGATGCCCCAGCTGCTGCCGGGCACCGACTTCGTCTGCTCGGGTTACTCCGCGGTGCCCAACCCCGACAACATGTTCGCCGGCTCGAACTTCGACACCGAGGACTACGACGACTGGAACACCATCCAGCGGGACCTGCAGGTCGACGGCGGTCTGCGGCACGTGCGCGAGGACGAGATCCTGCAGGCGCGCAACAAGGCGGCGCGGGCGCTGCAGACGTTGTTCGCCCAGCTGGACCTCCCGGCGATCACCGACCAGGAGGTCGAGGCGGCCACCTACGCCAACTCGTCGAACGACTATCCGCTGCGCGACGTCCTCACCGATCTCAAGGGCGCCCAGGCGGTGATGGACCGCGGCCTGACCGGGCTGGACCTGGTCCGCGGCCTGGAGGCCGGCGGCTTCCACGACGTCGCCGAGAACCTGCTCACCGTGCTCCGGCAGCGGGTCTCGGGGGACCTGCTGCAGACCTCGGCGGTGCTCACCGCCGACTTCACCCCGCTGTCGGCCATCAACGACGCCAACGACTACGCCGGGCCCGGCACCGGTTACCGGCTGGCGGGCGAGCGCTGGGAGCAGCTGAAGAAGCTCCGGCACGTCACCTCCGCGACCAACCCCGAGACCGAGGTGCGCTGAACCGTGACCACTCCGCCGACCACGTCCGCACAGCCCCGGCGCACCGTCACCCTCACCGAGACCGGGCCCGCCACCCGCGGCACCCGGCGCGACGAGGTGGTGATCGCGGTGTCGCCGGCGTTCGCCGGGCACTTCACCCGGACCATCGTCGACGTTCCGCACGCCGAGGTCCTGCGCCAGCTGCTCGCCGGCATCGAGGAGCAGGGGGTTGCCGCCCGCATCATCCGGGTGCGGGACACCGCCGACCTGGCCGCCATCTCCCACACCGGCGCCCGGCTGTCCGGCTCGGGCATCTGCGTCGGGATCCTGTCCCGCGGAACGACGATGATCCACCAGAAGGACCTGGCCCGGCTGAGCAACCTCGAGCTGTTCCCGCAGTCCCCGCTGCTCGACGAGCCGGTGTTCCGCAGGATCGGCGCCAACGCCGCCCAGTACGCCAAGGGCGAGTCGCCGGAGCCCGTGCCCACCCGCAACGACCAGATGGCCCGGCCTCGCTGGCAGGCCAAGGCTGCGCTGTTGCACCTCAAGGAGTTCGAGTGCATCGAGCCGGGCCGGGGCCCCGTCGAGGTGCAGCCGGCGTTCGAGCTGAGCTCCACCGGCTGAGCCGGCCGTGCCCGATCCCGCTGTGCCTGATCCTGCTGTGCCCGATGCCGCTGCGCACCGTTCCGTCGGGCCGGACCACCCCGGTCGCCGGCCCGCCGCGCCGGGCCTCCTGGTGGTCGGTGTGGACATCGGCAACTCGACGACCGAGGCGTGCGTCGCCGCGATCGACCCCGACGGGACGGTGCACTACCTCGGCACCGACCTGACCCACACGACCGGCGTCAAGGGCACGCCGGACAACACCGCCGGTGCGCTGACCGCCGTCCGCGGCGCGCTGCACCGGGCCGGACGGCGAGCCGGTGAGGTCACCACCGTGCTGCTCAACGAGGCGACCCCGGTGATCAGCGGGCTGGCCATGGAGACGATCACCGAGACGATCATCACCGAGTCCACGATGATCGGGCACAACCCCACCACCCCGGGCGGAACCGGGCTCGGCGTGGGTACCACCGTGTCGATCGACGACCTGGCCGAACAGGAGCCCGGCTCCCCGGTCGTCTGCGTGGTCCCCCACGGCTGGGACTTCGACGACACCGCGACGGCGGTCGACCGGGCGGTCGGCCGCGGCGTGGACGTGGTGGCCGCGGTCCTCGCCGGGGACGACGCCGTCCTGGTCACCAACCGGCTCACCGTGCCGATCCCCGTGGTGGACGAGGTTGCCGCGGTGGAGAAGGTGCCGCTGGGGATGCTCGCCGCCGTCGAGGTCGCCGCGCCGGGGCGGACGATCCGGACCCTGTCCAACTCCTACGGCCTGGCCACCGTCTTCGGTCTCGACCCCGACCAGACCCGGCACGTGTCCCCGGTGGCCCGGGCACTGACCGGGAACCGCTCGGCGGTGGTGGTGCGGACGCCGTCCGGCGACGTCACCGACCGGCGTATCCCGGTCGGCGAGCTGGTGCTGCGCGGCGCCGGCAAGAGCCTGCGGGTCGACGTGGACGCCGGCGCGGACGCGATCATGGAGACCCTGGCCCGGGTGCAGCCCCTCGACGACGCGCACGGCGAACCGGGCACCCACGTCGGCGGGATGCTGGCGCAGGTCCGGGACACGATGGCAGACACGATGGCGGACGGCGCCGCCGACCTGGTCGAGGTCTCCGACATCGCGATCCGCGACGTCCTGGCGGTGGACACCTTCGTGCCGGCGGAGGTGCGCGGCGGGCTGGCCGGGGAGGTGGCCCTGGAGAACGCGGTCGCCCTCGCGGCCATGGTGCGGACCAGCCGCAGCCGCATGCAGCTGGTGGCGGATCTGGTCTCCGACGGCCTGGGGACGGCGACGGCCATCGGCGGGATCGAGGGCGAGATGGCCGTGAGCGGGGCGCTGACCACGCCGGGCGTCGACCGGCCGGTCGCCGTCCTCGACCTCGGCGGCGGATCGACCGACGCCGCCCTGCTGACCCGTGAGGGTGAGTGCAGCGCCGTCCACGTGGCGGGCGCGGGCGAGCTGGTCACCAAGCTGATCGACTCCGAGCTCGCGCTGGGGGACCGGGAGGTCGCCGAGGCCGTCAAGCGGTATCCGCTGGCGAAGGTGGAGAGCTTCTTCCACATCCGTCACGAGGACGGCACGGTGCAGTTCTTCGACGAGCCGCTGCCGCCGCAGGTCTTCGCCCGGGTCGTGGTGCTCACCTCGGATGGTCCCGTGCCGGTCCCCACCCGGCACGCCCTCGACCACGTCCGCCGGGTGCGGCGGGAGGCCAAGCGGCGGGTGTTCGTGGTGAACGCCGTCCGGGCGCTGCGTCAGGTGGCTCCCGGAGCGAACCTGCGGGCGCTGGACTTCGTCGTCCTGCTCGGCGGGTCGGCGCTGGACTTCGAGATCCCGGACATGATCGCCGACGCCCTCGCCGGATCGGGCATCGTCTGCGGCACGGGGAACGTGCTGGGTACCGAAGGACCGCGCAATGCGGTCGCCTCCGGCCTGGTCCGGGCGTATGCCGCTGACTCGGTAGCCGCCGTTCCGGACGCACCCGCGCCCGGGCTTGCCGGGTGACCGCGGGGGACGGGCGGCCGGCCGTGCTGGTCTACCGGCATCCCGACGCTCCGCCGGCGGCGTTGCGGGAGGTGTGCGCGGGCGCCGAGGAGGAGGGCGTGCCGACCGTGGTCGCGCCCGTCGGCGAAGCCCCCGCCGGGAGCGACGCGCCCGCCGGAGGCGACGCCACGGCTCTGGCGCACGCCGCGGCCCTCGCCTCCCGGCTGGACGTGGGAATCGGACTGGACGCCGGCGGGATGGCGGTCGTCCACCACGCCAAGCTCCCGGCACGGTCGCCGGCGGCCAGCACCGGGCCCGGCGCCGCGCCGCCGGACTGGCGGCGGGCGGGCCGGACTGCCGCCCGGGTGGTCAAGGGCCTTCCGCTGGGCTGAGCGGCGGGCGCCGGTTCCTGCCACCCCCTCGACCGAGAGGGCGGTGCACTCCAGCGGTGGGCGGGGCGCTCAGAGGTACTGGCCGCCGCCGGGCCGGACGTCCTGACCGTTCTGCGAGCCGCTGGGCAGCGCGCGGCGGCGCATCTCCTCCAGCTGGGTCCGGGCGGCCATCTGCTGGGCGAACAGCGCGGTCTGGATGCCGTGGAAGACGCCCTCCAGCCAGCCCACCAGCTGCGCCTGGGCGATCCGCAGCTCCGCGTCCGACGGGGTCTCGCCCTCGGTGAACGGCAGCGTGATCCGCTCCAGCTCCTCGCGCAGCTCCGGCGCCAGGCCCTGCTCCAGCTCGCGGATGGAGGAGGCGTGGATCTCCTTCAGCCGGTTGCGGCTGGCGTCGTCCAGCGGCGCGGCCCGGACCTCCTCCAGCAGCTGCTTGATCATGGTGCCGATGCGCATGACCTTGGCGGGCTGCTCGACGAGGTCGCCGATCGGGGACTGGTTGCCGTCCTGGCCGTCGTCGTCGGCGGGGACCTGCATGGACCCGACCGGCTGGCCGTCCGGGCCCACGACGAGCACCTGTTGAGGGCGCTGGCCGCCCGTACCTGCTGCAGTCATGCCCCCATCCTCCCTCGCCGCGGAGACGGTCGCGGACCGGGGCGGTCTGCGGCGGTCCGGGGGAGCAGCCGGGCCGCCGGTGGCCTGCCGTCGGGGCCCCGTGGACGGCGGCCGGCCGCACAGTCCGGCTGGCTAGGCTGCGTCCATGTCATCGGGGGCCGGGCGGCTGGACGTCGCCCGGGTCCGCGGCCTGTTCCCCGGCCTGTCCGACGGCTACGTGCACGCCGACTCCCCGGCCGGCGCACTGGTTCCCGAGAGCGTGGTGCGGGCGGTCTCGCAGGCCATGCGGGTGCCGATCGCCAACCGCGGCGGGGTCTTCCCGTCCTCGGCCCGCGCGGAGCAGCTGGTCTCCGCGGCCCGCTCGGCGGTGGCCGACCTGGTCGGCGGCACCGCGCAGGGCGTCGTCCTGGGGGCGAACATGACCACGCTGACCTACGCGGTGGCCCGCGCGCTGGCCAAGCGCTGGCGCCCGGGCGACGAGATCGTGGTCAGCCGGCTGGACCACGACGCCAACGTCCGGCCGTGGATCCAGCTGGCCGACGAGACCGGCACGGTGGTCCGGTGGGCGGAGGTCGACATCGAGACCGGTGAGCTGCCCGACTGGCAGTACGACGAGCTGATCACCCCGCGCACCCGGCTGGTGGCGGTGACCGCGGCGAGCAACGCGATCGGCACCCGCCCCGACGTCGCGGCCATCGCGCACCGGGCGCACCGGGTGGGCGCCCTGGTCTACGTCGACGCGGTGCACGCCGCTCCGCACGGGCTGGTCGACCGCACCGCGCTGGGCGCGGACTTCGTCGCGGTCTCGGCGTACAAGTGGTGCGGCCCGCACGTCGGCGCGGTGGTGGCCGACCCGGCGCTGCTCGCCGAGTTCTGGCCGGACAAGCTGGTGCCTGCCCCGGACCGGGTGCCCGACCGGTACGAGACCGGGACGCCGCCGTTCGAGCTGTACGCCGGGGTGGCCGCGGCGGTGGACCACCTGGCCTCGCTGTGCGCCGACGCGACCGGCACCCGCCGGGAGCGGCTGGCCACCTCGATGGCGGCGGTGAGCCGCTACGAGGGGGAGCTGTTCACCCGGCTGGACCGGACGCTGCGCGCCATGCCGCACGTGCAGGTGCTCGGCCTGCCGCCGAACCCCACGCCCACCCTGTCGTTCACCGTCGCCGGCCTGCGGCCGCGGCAGGTCGCCCACGAACTCGCCCGGCGCGGGGTGTGCGCCTGGGACGGCGACTACTACGCCCGGGAGCTCTTCGACGCGATCGGGGTGAACGAGACCGGCGGCGCGGTGCGGCTGGGGCTGCTGCACTACAACACGGTCGCCGACGTCGACCACATCCTGCAGACCATCGCCGACCTGCGGTAAGGACCTGGCTGCCCCCCACGACTCGCACGCTCGCCGCGGGGCCCTGCAGCCAGGCCGGGGCAGCGGGGTCCTCATTCGTTGATCAGGAGCACCTTGCCGATGTGGGTGCTGGACTCCACCAGCGCGTGCGCGTCGGCGGCCCGCGACATCGGCAGCCGGCGGTCGACGACCGGCCGGACGACGCCCCGCTCGACGTCGGGCCACACGTCGTGCCGGACGGCCGCCACGATCTCGGCCTTGCCACCGGGCCCGGTCGCCGGCCGGGAGCGCAGCGTGGTGGCGTGCACCGAGCCGCGCTTGCGCATCAGCAACCCGAGGTCCAGCTCGGCCCTGGTGCCGCCCTGCATGCCGATGCTCACCAGCCGGCCTCCGGTGGCCAGCACGTCGATGTTCCGGGCCAGGTACTTCGCGCCCATGATGTCCAGGACGACGTCCGCGCCGTGCCCGTCGGTCGCGGTCCTCACCACCTCGGCGAAGTCCTCGTCCCGGTAGTTGACGCCGATGTCGGCGCCCAGCTCGCGGCAGAAGGCCAGCTTCTCGGCGCTGCCGGCGGTCGTCGCCACCCGGGCGCCGGCCCGCACCGCGAGCTGGATCGCCATCGTCCCGATGCCGCTGGAGCCGCCGTGCACGAGGAACACCTCACCGGCCCGCAGCCCGGCCAGCAGGAAGACGTTGGACCAGACCGTGCAGGTGACCTCCGGTAGCGCGGCCGCGGTGGCCAGCTCGACACCCGCGGGCCGGGGCAGCAGCTGACCGGCCGGGACGGCGACCCGCTCGGCGTACCCGCCGCCGGACAGCAGCGCGCACACCTCGTCGCCGACCGACCAGCCGGTCACGCCCTCGCCGACCTCGCTGATGACGCCGCTGCACTCCAGGCCGAGGATCTCGCTGGCGCCGGGCGGCGGCGGGTAGTGCCCCTGCCGCTGCAGCAGGTCGGCCCGGTTGACCGCGGCCGCCACGACGTCCACCAGCACCTCGCCGGGCCCGCACGCCGGGTCGGGGACCTCACCCCAGCCCAGGACGTCGGGACCGCCGGGCCTGCTGAGGGTGACTGCATGCATGGCCCCGACCCTAGCCAGGGCGCCGGTGGAGTCGGGGTCGACACTGGGCATCGCGGGGCCGACGTCCTCGGCACCGGACGGGCACCGCCGACCGTCCGGTCCGACCGGCGCTGACCCCCTCCCGGCCGACCACCGAAAGGGCGCTCCGATGGCACTCTCCGATTTCCCCCGCTACCAGCTGACCTTCGGGCCGAGCCCGGTGCACCGGCTCGACCGCCTCACCCAGCACCTCGCCGGTCGCGGCGGTGGCGCGACGATCTGGGCCAAGCGCGAGGACTGCAACTCCGGTCTCGCCTTCGGCGGCAACAAGACCCGCAAGCTGGAGTACTTCGTCCCCGACGCGCTCGCGTCCGGCGCCGACACGCTGGTGAGCATCGGGGGCTACCAGTCCAACCACACCCGGCAGGTCGCGGCCGTGGCCGCCCGGCTGGGCATGGACGCCGTCCTGGTGCAGGAGAACTGGGTCGACTGGCCCGATGCCGTCAACGACCGGGTGGGCAACATCCTGCTCAGCCGGATCATGGGCGCCGAGGTGCGGCTGGACCCGGCCGGCTTCGACATCGGCTTCCGCGACTCGTGGAAGCAGGCGATCGAGGACGTCGAGCGGCGCGGTGGCACGCCGTACGCCATCCCGGCAGGTGCGAGCGATCACCGGCTCGGCGGCCTGGGCTTCGCCAACTGGGCGCACGAGGTCGCCGCGCAGGAGGAGGAGCTCGGCGTCTTCTTCGACACGATCGTCGTCTGCACCGTCACCGGCTCGACCCACGCCGGCATGATCGCGGGCTTCGCCGACCTCGAGGAGCGGGGTGGGCGCCGGCGCACCGTCCTCGGCGTCGACGCCTCCGCCACCCTGGAGAAGACTCGCGGGCAGGTCGAGCGGATCGCCCGCGACACCGCCTCGCTGATCGGCGTGCGGCGCGACCTGCGGGCCGACGAGATCACGGTCCTGGAGGGATGGGCGGGCGACCGCTACGGCATCCCGGTCGCGTCGACGCTGGACGCGATCCGGCTCAGCGGCCAGCTCGAGGGCATGATCATCGACCCGGTCTACGAGGGGAAGTCCATGGCCGGGCTGGTCGACCTGGTCACGAGCGGCCGGATCGACAGGGACGCCACCGTCCTCTACGCCCACCTGGGCGGGCAGCCCGCGCTGAACGCCTACTCCGGCCTCTTCACCCACACCCAGCGGCTGGACGTCTGAGCCCTGCCGGACGAGCGGCCGGACAGCGGGCGGCGACGGTCAGCCGAGCGCGGCGCGCATCTCCCCGACCAGCTCGGCCAGCGCCTGCGGAGCGCTGCGGCACAGCCGGGGGAAGCTCAGGTACCCGTGCGGCATGCCGACGTACTGCGTGCTCCGCACCGGTACGCCGGCCTTCCGCAGGACGTCGGCGTAGCGGAGGCCGTCGTCCCGGATCGGGTCGTGCTCGGCGACCTGGACCAGCGCCGGCGGCAGACCGGAGTGGTCGGCGGCAAGCAGCGGTGAGGCGTACGGCGCCCGGGGGTCCTGGCCGCCGAGGTAGTGGTCGCGGAAGGCCACCACGTCGTCGCGGGTCAGGATCGGTGCGTGCGCGTTCTGCTCGATCGACGGGCTGCCCAGGGTGAGGTCGGTCGCCGGGTAGACCAGGCCCTGGAAGTCGATCGCCGGCCCGGACCGATCCCGGCTCATCAGGCTGACCACCGCGGCCAGGTTGCCTCCGGCGCTGTCGCCCATGACCGCCACCCGGGACGGGTCGGCCCCCAGCTCACCGGCCCGCCCGACGAGGTCGACCAGCGCGGCGTAGCAGTCCTCGGCGGCCGCCGGCCAGCGGTGCTGCGGCGCCAGCCGGTAGTCGACCGACACCACCACGGCCGGCAGCGCGACGGCGACGTTGCTGGCCAGCCAGTCGGCCGAGTCCAGCGTGCCGAGCGTCCAGCCGCCGCCGTGGCACTGCACCACCAGCGGCAACGGTCCCGCGGGATCCCCGTGCGGCCGGTAGATCCGGACCGGGACCGGGCCCTCGGCGCCGGCCGCGGTCTCATCGGCCAGCTCGACGCCCGGCGCGATCGCCCCGAACACCAGGTCGGTCAGCGCGTTGCGGCCGATCCGCGGCCGCTGCGCACGGGCGAGCTGGGCGTCGTTCATCCGGGCGACCGAGAAGCGGCCGGTGAGGCGGCCGACCAGCCGCACCCGCAGGTCGAGCGGGGCCCCCGCCGTCGGTTCAAGCACGGGCCTTGAGGTCCTTGCGCAGGATCTTCCCGGCCGCGGACTTCGGCACCGCGTCGATGAACTCCACCAGCCGGATCTTCTTGTGCGGGGCGACCCGCTCGGCGACGAAGGCCTGCACGTCGGCCGCGCCGATCGACGAGCCCGGCGTCCGGACGACGAACGCCTTGGGCAGTTCCTCGCCGCTGTCCTCGTCCTTCACGCCGATCACCGCGGCGTCGGAGATCTCCGGGTGCCCGAGCAGCACGGCCTCCAGCTCGGCCGGCGCCACCTGGTAGCCCTTGTACTTGATCAGCTCCTTCACCCGGTCCACCACGGTGTAGCGGCCCTCGTCGTCGACGACCGCGACGTCCCCGGTGTGCAGCCAGCCCTCGTCGTCCAGGGTGTCGGCGGTGGCCTGCGGGTTGTTCAGGTAGCCGGCCATCACCTGCGGCCCGCGGACCCACAGCTCGCCGCGCTCGCCGGGCGCGGCGTCGGTGCCGGTGGCCGGGTCGACCAGCCGGCACTCGGTGTTGGGGATCGCGTAGCCCACCGAGCCCTTCGGCGTGGGTCCGGCGCCGGGCGGCTCGTGGCCGGTCTCCGGTGTGGTGTGCGAGACCGGGGACAGCTCGGTCATCCCGTAGCCCTGCGACACGACGACGCCGTCCGCAGCGCCGCGGCGCAGCCTGGTCTCGACGGCGTGCGCCAGCGACTCGGCCAGCGGTGCGGCGCCGGAGGTGATGGTGCGCAGCGAGGACAGGTCGAAGGAGTCGACCAGCGGGTGCTTGGCCAGCGCGACCAGGATGGGCGGGGCGACGTAGGCCCGGGTGACCCGCTGGTCGGCGATCGTGCGCAGGAACTGCTCGAGGTCGAAGCGCGGCAGGGTCACCACCGAGCACCCCCAGGCCAGGCCCTGGTTCATCAGCACGGTGAGCCCGTAGATGTGGAAGAAGGGCAGGACGGCGATGACCCGCTCGTCTCCCTCGTGCAGGTCGAACAGCGGCCGGCACTGCGCGACGTTGGCCACCAGGTTGCGGTGGGTGAGCATGACGCCCTTGGGCAGCCCGGTGGTGCCGCTGGAGTAGGGCAGCGTGACCAGGTCGGTGGCCGGGTCGATGTCCACCTGAGCGGCGGGGGCGTCGGTGCTGAGCAGGTCGCGCAGCGAGGGGTGGCCCTGCGCGCCGTCGAGCACCACCACCTCGTCGACCGGCGACTTCTGCACCGCGGCGAGCGCCCGGTCGAGGAACGGGGAGACGGTGATCAGCATCCTGGCGCCGGAGTCGCGCAGCTGGAAGGCGATCTCCTCGGGGGTGTACAGGGCGTTCACCGGGGTGACCACGCAGCCGGCGGCCGCGATGCCGTGGAAGACCACCGGGTACCAGATCGTGTTGGGGCTGAAGACGGCGACCACGTCGCCCTTGCCCAGCCCCCGGGCCTGCAGCGCGGCGGCGAGGCGGTCGACGTGGGCGGCCAGCTGCCCGTGGGTCATCGTCTCGCCGGTCAGCCCGTCGATCAGCGCGGGGCGGTCGGCGCGCTCGGCCACCCCGGCCAGCACGAACTGCGGTACCGGCAGCTCCGGTATCTCGACGTCCGGAAAGCGGCTGGCCATCGCCACGGTGGGTCCTCCTCGACTCGGTGCGGTGATGAGGGCAGTCTCACATCCGGGACGGGTCCGGCCGCATCGGGGTTACCGGCAGGTAGCCCCACCGGGTGGAGTCGCTGGGGGCCGGTTACCGGTACCTGGGGACTCCGTCACCGGGTTTCAGCGGGGCCAGAGGACGGACTGGGTGCAGCGGAACAGCGCGATGGTCCTGCCGGTCGCCTCGTCGGTGACCACGGCGTCCCAGACCTGCGTCGTCCGGCCGGCGTGCACGTTGGTCGCCACGGCCGCGATCCGGCCCTCCCGCGCGGTGCCGAGGTGGTTGCTCTTCAGCTCCAGCGTGGTGAACCCGCTGGCGCCCTCGGGCAGCAGCGCCCGGGTGGGCAGGCCGCAGCTGGTGTCGGCCAGGGTGACCACCGTGCCGGCGTGCAGGTACCCGTTGGGGGCCAGCAGGTCGGGCCGGACGTCGAGGTGCGCGGTCAGCCGGCCGCGCTCGTGGCTGTCGATCACGATCCCCAGCAGCCCCGGGAACGTGCCCGGCAGCATGGCGTTGAGCTCGTCGGCGGTGTGGAACCCGGGGGCGGCCATGCCGGGCAACCTATCGATGCGGAGGTGCCGGTGACCGAGCTGGTGGAGGTCGTGGTGACCGCGGAGGACGCCGACTGGCTGACGCGGTTCACCCGGGCGCTGGTGGAGGAGCGCTGGGTGGCGTGCGGCCACGTCGTCCCGGCGATGCGCGCGGTCTACCGCTGGGCGGGGGCGGTACACGACGACGCCCAGGCCCGGGTCGGCCTGCACACCCGGGCGTCGCTGGTGCCGGCGATCGTCGAGCGGGCCCGCCGGGAGCACCCCGACGAGGTGCCGTGCGTGATCGCGTTCCCGCTGACCGGCGGCCATCCCGACTACCTGGCCTGGGTGGTGGCCGCGACCCGCGACGGCTGAGCGGGTCAGGCGGGTGCGGCGGTCTCCCACAGCCCGAGGACGTTGCCCTCCGGGTCGCGGGCGTAGGCCGCGAAGCCCATGTCGCCGACCGGTTGCCTACCCCGCAGGGTGGCGCCGCCCAGGCGGCCGATCGCGGACAGGGTGTCGTCGATGCTGTCGACGTCGACCACCGGGATCGGGCCGGGGGAGGGGCTGTCCGCGCGCGACATCATCCCGCCGTTGACGAATCCCGGTTCGGTGGGCCCGCTCTCGCCGGTCGGCCCGGTGGTCACCAGGGTGTAACCCATGCCGGGCATGCTCTGCAGCTGCCAGCCGAAGGCCTCGGCGTAGAAGCGACGGGCCCGGTCGCCGTCGTCGAACGGGATCTCGAAGTGCACGACACGACCGCTCATCTCCGCCACCTCCGGCGCTCCGCGGGACCCGGCCGGGCGACAGTCTGTCCCTCGCCGACCAGGGTCGCCAGGGGTCCGCTCGCGAGCGCGAGGCGCGGCTCGGAGCCGACCACGGGCCCCGCTCCCGGGACCGACCCGGCCTGTGGTGGCCGCGATCCGGGGAACCGAGCAGGCTCTCGCCCCATGACCGACCTGAAGGCGGACCTGCTCACCTATCTGCAGCGGGGCCGGGAGGCGGTGGTGTGGAAGCTCGAGGGGGCCGGCGAGTTCGACGTCCGCCGGCCGCTGACCCCGACCGGCACGAACCTGCTCGGCCTCGTCAAGCACCTGGCCACGGTCGACGCCGGCTACCTGGGCGAGGTGTTCGGCCGGCCGTTCCCGGAGCCGATCCCGTGGAACGCGGAGGACGCCGACGCGGAGGCGGACATGTGGGCGACGGCGGAGGAGTCCCGGGACGAGCTCCTCGCCCTGTACCGCCGGGTGTGGGCGCACGGGGACGCGACGGTCGCGGCGCTCGACCTGGACACCACCGGCTCGGTGCCGTGGTGGCCGGCGGAGCGGCGGCATCCCACGCTGGCCCGGGTGCTGGTGCACCTGACCGCGGAGACGCACCGGCACGCCGGGCATGCCGACGTCCTCCGCGAGCTGGTGGACGGGTCAGCCGGCATGCTGCCGGGGCTGTCCAACCTCGGCACGGAGGACCCCGCCGTCCGGGCCGCTCACCGGGCGCGGGTGCAGGCGGCCGCCGAACGCGCCGCCGGCCGCGGCTGATCAGGCCAGCCCGCGGGTGGTGCGGGCCGGCGGGCGGTCGCCGCGGATCGAGGCGACCATGTCCAGCGTCTGCCGGGTCGCGGCCACGTCGTGCGCGCGGAACACCCGGGCGCCCAGCCACGCGCTGACCGCGGTGGCCGCGAGGGTGCCGGTCAGCCGCTCCTCCAGCGGCACGTCCAGGGTCTCGCCGACGAAGTCCTTGTTCGACAGCGCCACCAGGACCGGCCAGCCGGTCGCGACGAGCTCGTCCAGCCGGCGGGTGGCCTCCAGCGAGTGCCGGGTGTTCTTGCCGAAGTCGTGCCCGGGGTCGATGAGCACCCGATCGCGGTCCACGCCGGCGGCGACGGCGGCCTCGGCGAGCGCCGTCGTCCGCCGGACGATGTCGGCGACCACGTCGGCGTAGGTGATCCGGTGCGGGCGGGTGCGCGGGGGCAGCCCGCCGGCGTGCGTGCAGACGATGCCGGCGCCCGCCTCGGCCGCGACCCCGGCCAGCTCCGGGTCCACGCCACCCCAGGCGTCGTTGACGACGTCGGCGCCGGCGGCCAGCGCCTCCCGGGCGACGTCGGCCCGCCACGTGTCGATGGAGATCGGCAGGCGCGGGTAGGCGGCCCGGATGGCCACGACGAGGTCGACGGTGCGGCGGATCTCCTCCGACGGCGAGACGTGCTCCCCGGGGGCCGCCTTCACCCCGCCGACGTCGACCATGTCCGCGCCCTCGGCCACCACCCGGCCGACCCGGGCGACCGCGGCGTCGAGTTCGTAGGTGGCGCCGCGGTCGTAGAAGGAGTCCGGGGTGCGGTTGACGATGGCCATCACCACCAGCCCGCCGTCCGGCACGTCCAGCGCCCCGAGCCGCAGCACCCGCTCAGCCACGCGGACCGCGCCTCCGGACCGCGATCAGACCAGGGCCTGGTTGATCAGCTGGCGCAGGTAGGGGCGGATCGGCAGCGTGCTGGAGGGCATCAGCTGGGTGTAGAAGCCGACGGTGAGGTCCTCGACCGGGTCGACGTAGAACGCGGTGGACGCCGCTCCGCCCCAGCTGAAGTCACCGGCGCTGGCCACCGCGCCGTAGCGGGCCGGGTCCAGCACCATCGAGAACCCGAGCCCGAAGCCGACGCCGCGCAGCGGGGACTCCGCGTACAGCGGCCGCCCGTAGGTCTCCAGGTCCACGTTGCCGGGCAGGTGGTTGCGCACCATGTGGGCCACGGTGCGCGGGCCCAGCACCCGGCCGGCGTCGGCGTCGTCGGCCGCGGTGCCGCCGCGGCGCAGCATCTCCAGGAACCGCAGGTAGTCCCCGGCGGTGGAGACCAGCCCTCCGCCGCCGGAGAGGAACGCCGGCTTGCTGTGCGCGGCGTCGGCGAACGCCGGGGGCAGCAGGGTCACGCCGGGGCCGTAGAGCTGGGCCAGGCTGTCCGGGTCGTCGGCCGGGCGCAGCCCGAAGGAGGTCTCGGTCATCCCCAGCGGTGCGAAGACCCGCTCCTGGAACACCTCGTCCAGCGGCTTGCCGGCGATCACCTCGACCAGCCGGCCCAGGACGTCGGTGGACATCCCGTAGTTCCACTCGCTGCCGGGCTGGAAGAGCAGCGGCATGGCGGCGAGCTGCCGGCTGACCTCGGCGCTGTCGGCGCCGGGCGGGGTGTCCCACTCGTACCCGCGCAGCCGGTACAGGGTGTCGACCGGGTGGGCGTGGTGGAAGCCGTAGGTGATCCCGGCGGTGTGGGTGAGCAGGTGCCAGACCCGGATCGGCTCGGTCTGCGGAACGGTGACCGGCTTGAGCTCGGAGCCGGCGACGTAGACCGGGGTCTCGGCCCACTCCGGCAGCCACTGGCTGATCGGGTCGCCGAGCTGGAAGGCGCCCTCCTCGTACAGCGACATCGCCGCTACCGAGGTGATCGCCTTGGTCATCGAGTAGACGCGCCAGCGGGTGTCGTCGGTGACCGGCCGGCCGGCCTCGACGTCCCGGTGCCCGTACTTGCCGACGTGCACCAGCCGGCCGTGCCGCGCGACGGTGACCAGGAAGCCGGGGAGCTGGCCCTCGTCCACCCAGCGGGCCAGCCGGCGGTCCAGCCGCTGCAGCCGGGCGGCGTCGAAGCCGACCTCCGCCGGGTCGGTCGCCACGGTCAGGTCGGAAAGCAGATCGGTCACAGCTACCTCGCGCTCCGGTGGGCGGCTCCCCGATGAGCGACGCCCCCGCCCCGCATCCTGACACGCAGCCAGAAGCGGAGCGGGGGCGCAGTCGAGCGGTGGAGCTGAATCGGCCCCGCTACAGGGCCCCGGGCTCGG
Organism: Modestobacter sp.; assembly: GCA_025933855.1. Lineage (GTDB taxonomy): Bacteria > Actinomycetota > Actinomycetes > Mycobacteriales > Geodermatophilaceae > Modestobacter. The sequence goes on from JAICZD010000013.1 coordinate 19,543, forward strand.
CCCCTTCCAGGTCCTCTTATTACGAGACCGGAACGGCGCTCGCGGCCTTCTTCAGGCTGGAGCCGGCGGTCACCTTGACGGTGTTGGCCGCGGCGATCTCGATCGACTCGCCGGTCTGCGGGTTGCGGCCGGTGCGCGCGGAACGCTGGGTGCGCTCGACGGTCAGCAGGCCGGGCAGGGCCACCTTGTCGCCGCGGGTGATGGCCTCGACCAGCTCCTCGCGCAGACCGTCGATGACGGAGTCGACGGTGGACGCCGGGACGTCGGCGCGCTTGGAGATGGCGGAGACGAGTTCGGCCTTGTTCATCGCAGTTCCTCTTCCAGTGGTCTCAGGCGGTCCGTCCCGTGCGGATCGGCCGCCGTTCGTCGTCGTGCCCGGCTCGCGCCGGGGCACTCACCCAGGTCGTCCAGGACCGGACGCCGGGGTCTCCACCGTGCCCTCTGCTGCACGGACGGCAGCGACGGGGTCGCGGTGGGCGGGTCTGGCCGACCACGTCGTCGACCAGGAACGCCGGGCACGCTGCCATGCCGAACCCCCTCCTGGCCAGCCGGGACACCGGTTTCCCGGGGATTTCCCCGCTCGCCGCCACACTCGTCACTCTGAGTCGCTGTCCTGCTGAGCCCCGTTGACGAGCGGGGGCCCCCGGGTCGGCGCCGTCCCGGGCACCGGTGCGAGCCTGCGAGGTGCGCGGAGGGAGAGGTGCTTGCTTTAGTGGGGTCATGCCACGGCTCCCCGGGACCGACCTGACCGTCAGCGACCTCTGCCTGGGCGGCAACGTGTTCGGCTGGACGGCGGACGAGCCGACGTCCTTCGCGCTGCTGGACCGCTTCGTCGACGCCGTGCCCAGCACCCAGCGGCCGTTCGTCGACACCGCCGAGTCCTACGGCAACGGGCTGTCCGAGCAGATCCTCGGGCGGTGGATGGCCGAGCGCGGGATGCGGGACCGGGTGGTGGTCGCCACCAAGGCCTCGAGGGGCGACAAGGAGCACCCGCTGTCGGGGCCGGAGATCCGCGCCGCCGCGGAGCGCTCGCTGCGCAACCTGCAGGTCGACACCATCGACCTGTACTACGCGCACTACGACGACGAGACCACGCCGCTGGAGGAGACGCTCACCGCCTTCGACGAGCTGGTGCAGGCGGGCAAGGTGCGCCACATCGCGGCGTCGAACTACTCGGCGAAGCGGCTGACCGAGGCGCTGGAGACCTCGCAGCGGCTCGGGACCGCGCGCTACGTGGCGCTGCAGCCGCACTACAACCTGATGGAGCGCGCCGCCTACGAGACCGAGCTGCGGGACGTCGCCGCCGAGCACGAGCTGGGCGTGCTGCCCTACTTCGGGCTGGCCCGCGGGTTCCTGACCGGCAAGTACCGGGCGGGTGAGCAGATCGACTCGCCGCGGGCCAAGGGTGCCGCGCGGTACGTGGGGGAGAAGGGCGACCGGGTGCTGGCGGCGCTGGCCGAGGTCGCCGCCGAGCAGGGCGTCTCCGGCGCGGCGGTGGCGCTGCGCTGGCTGCGCGACCAGCCCACGGTGACCGCACCGATCGCGAGCGGCCGGTCGGTGGACCAGCTGGCCGACCTGCTGCCGATGCTGGACCTGGTGCTCACCGACGACCAGCGCCGGCGGCTCACCGAGGCGAGCGCCTGAACGGAGTGCCAGGGTGACGGTTCCCGTCACCCCGGGACTCCGCCACGACCGCCGCGGAGGCGAGGTCCTCGACCCGGAGCAGGCCCAGCACGTCGCCGTTGCGCGCGGTGCAGACCACCGGGTCGAAGCGGTGCACGGGCCGGCGGGTCAGCGCCCGCTGCAGGGTCTCGGCCACCCCGGCCGTCGGCGGCACCTGCAGGGTGACCGGGGCGCGGTAGGTCTGTGCGGTCCGCGGGTCGTCGAGCACCAGCTCGCCGGGCAGGCCGGCGCGGTCCAGGACGACGTAGGGAGCCGGTGCGCCGCCGTCCGCCTGCCCGCGCTGGCGCACCGGCCGCAGCAGGCCGGCCACGCTCTGCGCGAGCTGGACCCGGGCGACCTGGCCGCGGACCATCTCGACGACCGAGGGCGCCAGCCGCGCGAACCCCGGCCCGGGCCGGCCGAGCAGCCAGCCCTGCGCCAGCGGAACACCGAGCCGGGCGAAGGCGGCGAGCTCGCCGGCGGCCGTGACGCCCTCGGCGAGCAGCCGCGCGCCGACCCGGCCGGCGAAGGTGCCGATCATCTCGGCCTGCGCCATCGTCACCGGGTCGGTGTCGGCGCCGGCCACCAGCGAGCGGTCCAGCTTGACCAGCTGCGGGCCGAGCCGGGCCAGCTGCTGCAGGTTCGACCAGCCGGAGCCGGCGTCGTCGATGGCCAGGACGGCGCCGCGCCCGCGGAGCCCGGCGGCCTGGGCCCGCAGCGCCGGCAGGTCGTCGACCGGGCGGTGCGCGCTGAGCTCCAGCACGACGCTGCGCAGCGTGGGCTGGGCCGCGAGGACCTCGGCGACCACCGGGCTGGTGAGCAGGTGCGGGCTGACGTTGACGGTCAGGAACGTGCCGGCGGGCAGATCGGGCAGCCACTCCAGCGCCCGGCTGATCGCCAGAGCCTCCAGCTCGGCGCCGAGCCCGGCGTCGGCCGCAGCCGCGAACCAGACATCGGGTGCCGCGGTGCCGGGGAAGCGGGAGAGCGCCTCGTACCCGGCGACCGTGGCCGAGGCGAGGTCCACGATCGGCTGGAAGACGACCGTCAGGTCCTCGGGGTCGGCGAGCAGCGGACGGCAGTCCGGCCGGCCGATCGTGCGGGTCTGCACCATGCGGTCCCATCGGTCGGCGGGTCGGTGGGCTTGACCGTCCGTGCATGTCCCCACCCCCCGGGGTGAGGCGTTCGCGCGACGGGTCCCCGGCGGACCGGGCCGGGCGTGGCAGCATGGGGCGGCCGCGACGTGCTCTGCCGAACGGCGACCGGAGGGAGGCAGATGTCCGCGCTGGCTGCTCCCTGCCCGGCCCAGGCCGATCCGCTGTCCGACCCGCACCGGATCGCCGCCGCCCGGCGGCTCCTCGTCGAGGTCCCCGGCCCGGCGGCCTTCGACCGGCTCTCCGGGCTGGCCGCCCGGCTGGTCGGTGCCGACCACGCCAAGGTCACCCTGTTCACCGACC
>JAICZD010000269.1 GCA_025933855.1 Modestobacter sp.
AGCCGCTCAACCGGGTCGGACGCATCGTCCGCGACCGGGTGCGCGACGCTGTGCCGGTGCGCACCGGGAACCCCGCAGAGGAGCCCGCCGCAGGGTCCGTGGAGCTGGTCCGGCAGCTCGAGACGCTGGCCACCCCGGCCGGGACGGCGGCCCTGGCCCGCGCCGGCGAGCTGCTGACCGGCGGCACCGACGCGGTCACCGCGCTGACCCGGCTGCGCGCCGAGGTGGGGATCGAGCTGGCCGGCCCGGCCTGGGGCGTGGCCCGTCAGCGGCACAGGGCCCGGCCGGTGTTCGGCGCCGACGCCGAGCGGATGATGTTCACCGCCGACACCCTCGAGCAGGCCGGTCGCCCCGCGCTGGCCGCCCGCCGGGCGGGCCGGCCGCGGGCCGGGGGGGTGGCCCCCGTCGCCGATCTCGGCTGCGGCGCCGGCACCGCCACGGTGGCGCTGGCCCGGGCCGCCGCACCGGTGGTGGCGGTCGACCGCGACCCGGTGGCCCGCGAGCTGACGGCGCTGAACGTGGCGGCGCTCGGGCTCCGCGGGGTGCAGGTGCGCGACGGCGACGTGGCCGAGCTGGTGGCGGGCGCGGCCGACGGGCGGGTGGCCGGCTGCCCGGCCGCCGTGCTGGACCCCGCGCGGCGGGCCGGCGGCCGGCGGCTGCTGGACCCGGACCGCTGGTCGCCGCCGTGGTCGACGGTGCTGACGCTGCTGGACCGCGTTCCGCGGTGCGTGGTGAAGGTGGCCCCCGGCCTGGACCACGATCGCGTGCCGGCCGGGGTGGAGGCCGAATGGGTCTCCGCCGGCGGCTCGATCGTCGAGGCCCTGCTGTGGGGCCGCGGGGTGTCGGCCACCTGGCGGCGGGCGACCCGGGTGGACGGCGAGCGGGTCCGGGAGCTGACCGCGGACGCCGATCCCGGACCGGCGCCGGTGGGACCGGTGCGGAGCTGGCTGCACGAGCCGGATCCGGCGGTGATCCGCTCGGGCCTGGTGTCGCTCGTCGCCCGCGACCTGGACGCCACGCTGGTCGACCCGACGATCGCCTACCTGACCGGCGACCGCGTCGCCGACAGCCCCTGGGTGACCAGCTGGCCGGTCACCGACGTCCTGCCGTTCAACCTGAAGAAGCTGAAGGCGCTGCTGCGCGCCCGCGGCGTCGGCCGGGTGACGGTGAAGAAGCGCGGCTCCCCGATCGAGCCGGAAGCGCTGGCCCGCCGGCTCCGCGGCCCGGGCACCGGATCGGCGGTCGTCGTCGTCACCCGGGTGGCCGGCGCGCCCACGGTCCTCGTCTGCAAGGCCCCGTCCAGAGGCTCGCCCCGAGCCTGCGAGGGGTGAGGAGGACGGGGTCCTTCTTCACTGGCTGACCACGTCGATGGGCAGGGAGCTGTCCGCACCGAGGTCGACCGCGGACGGCGCGACGCCGGCCTCGACCAGCCGGGACCCCAGCGCGGCCACCATCGCGCCGTTGTCGGTGCACAGCCGCGGGCTCGGCGTGCGCAGCACGATCCCGGCCGCCGCGCAGCGCTCCGCGGCCAGCGCCCGCAGCCGGGAGTTCGCCGCCACCCCACCGCCGATCACCAGGTGGTCGACGCCGGAGTCGCGGCAGGCCCGCACCGCCTTGGCGGTCAGCACGTCGACCACCGCCTCCTGGAACGCGGCCGCGACGTCGGCGACCGGCACCGGCTCCCCCGCGCGCTGCCGGGCCTCCACCCAGCGGGCGACGGCGGTCTTCAGCCCGGAGAAGGAGAAGTCGTAGACGGCGTCCCGCGGGCCGGTGAGCCCGCGCGGGAACGGGATGGACGCCGGGTCGCCGTCGCGGGCTGCGCGGTCGATCGGCGGGCCGCCGGGGAACGGCAGCCCCAGCACCCGGGCGACCTTGTCGAAGGCCTCCCCCGCCGCGTCGTCGATCGTCTGGCCGAGCGGCTGGACGTCCCGGGTCAGGTCGGGCACCAGCAGCAGCGAGCTGTGACCGCCGGAGACCAGCAGCGCCACGGTGGGCTCGGCCAGCCGGCCGTGCTCGAGCTCGTCGACGGCGACGTGCGCTGCTAGGTGGTTGACGCCGTACAGCGGGACGTCGAGCGCCAGCGCGTAGGCCTTGGCCGCCGCGACGCCGACCAGCAGCGCGCCGGTCAGCCCCGGGCCGGAGGTGACGGCGACCGCGTCGACGTCACCGGCGGGAACACCGGCGTCGGCCAGCGCCCGGCGCACCGTGGGCACCATCGCCTCCAGGTGCGCCCGCGAGGCGATCTCCGGGACGACGCCGCCGAACCGCTCGTGCTCGGCCATGGAGGTGGCCAGTGCGTCGGACAGCAGCGTCTGCCCGCGCACCAGGCCGACCCCGGTCTCGTCGCAGGAGGTCTCGAATCCCAGGACCAGCGGCTGCTCAGCGGGCACGGGCGAGCACCTCCCGGCTCATCACCACGGCGTCGGTGTTGCTGGGCTGGTAGTAGCCGCGACGGCGTCCGATCTCGACGAAACCGCGGCGCCGGTACAGCCCCTGGGCGACCTCGTTGTCGGCCCGCACCTCGAGCAGCACGACCCGGCTGCGGACGTCGGCCTCGGCCAGCAGGGTGTCCAGCAGCAGCGCGCCGACGCCCTGGCCCTGCACGGCTGCGGCGACGCCGATCGTGGCGATGTGCGCCTCCTCGGGATAGGCGATCAGCCCGGCGTAGCCGACCACGGCGCCGGCCTCGTCGACGGCCACCAGGTAGTGCCGGGTGTCGGTGCGGGCCAGCTCGTCGCGGTACATCGCCGCCGTCCAGGTGTCCGGGGCGAAGAGCTCCTCCTCCAGGGCGAGGACGGCGGGCAGGTCGGCGCGGGTCATGTCGCGCAGCGTGGTCACGGCCGGCTCACCGCCTTGCGTGCCGTCGGCGGAACGGCGTCGGGACGGCGCAGGTACAGCGGCTCCAGCGGCCCGGCGGACCAGGGGTCGGCCAGCTGCGGAGCGGCCGCGCGCAGCAGCCCCGCCGTCGTCACCTCGCCGGCGGTGACCCGGGCACCGAGCCGTTCGGCACCGACCGCGGCGTCGCCGACCAGCGGCAGGCCGCGGGGCACGTCGCCGGGCCGGTCGACCGCCGGACCGGCGGCGCGGCTGCCGTCGGCGGCGTAGGACGCCCAGTACAGCTCCTTGCGGCGGGCGTCGGTGACCACGGTGCGGGCACCGGACCCGATGGCGTCCAGCGAGCACACGCCGACGGCGGGCAGGCCGCGGGCGTCGGCCAGCGCGGCTGCGGTCACCACGCCCACCCGCAGCCCGGTGAAGGGGCCGGGGCCGAGGCCGGTGACCACGGCGTCCAGCTCCCCGATCGAGTGCCCGGCGTCGCCGAGGGCCGCCCGGACGGCGGGGGTGAGCAGCTCGGCGTGCCGGTTGGCAGCGGCCACGGCCCGCTCGGCCAGCACCTCGGCCGGTCCGCCGGGAGCCCAGCGGGCGACCCCGACGACCAGCGTCGGGGTCGCGGTGTCGAGGGCGAGGACCAGCACGGGAACGAAGCCTAAGCCGGGCCGGGGCGCCCCCGTCCGCCGGTCGTCCGGGTGTGATCGGACCGTCCGTGGGAACCGTGCCGGTGTGAGCACGCAGGAGTTGCACGCCACCGGGCCGGTCGACCCGCAGCAGGCGTGGGAGCGCTACCTGTACCCGGCGCGCTGGCCGGAGTGGTCCCCGCAGATCACCGGCGTGGACGCCAGCGCCGACCGGCTGGCCCCCGGGGTCAGCGGCAAGGTCCATGCGCCGCTCGGGCTCAGCATCCCCTTCGTCGTGGAGTCCGTCGACGAGCAGGCGCGGCGGTGGAGCTGGCGGATCAAGGCCGGGCCGGTGAGCATGCGCCTCGTACACTGGGTCGAGGTGGCCCCGACGGGTGGGACCACCACCGGCCTGCGCGTACGCGTCCCCAGGCTGCTCGTCGCCGCGTACGCACCGGCTGCGCAGGCCGCGCTTGAGAAGCTGGTCCAGCCGTGACCCGGACCGC
>JAICZD010000187.1 GCA_025933855.1 Modestobacter sp.
GCTGCTGCTGCGGATGCTGGTGCGGATCCGGGACAGCGGGCGGCTGTCGGCCGACCTGCTGCGCAGCGAGGCCGACTTCCGCGGCCTGGTCGAGGCCAGCTCCGACGGCGTCGCCATCGTGGACGGCGAGCTGCGGCTGGAGTTCACCTCCCCCGCCGCGCGCACCCTGCTCGGCGTCCCGGACTCCGCTCCGCACCCGGTGCTGCTGGACCTGCTGCACGAGGAGGACCGGGCCCGCGTCCGGGCGGAGCTGGCGACGACTCCCGGCGCCGCGGCGCCCGCGCTGCACCTGCGGGTGCCGGCCGGCGACGGGCTCCGCGACCTGGAGGTGACCCACCACGAGCGCCCCGGCAGCGGGCGGCGGGTGCTGCACCTGCGCGACGTCAGCACCCGGCGCCGCCGGGAGCGGGAGCTGGAGCGGATGGCCTTCACCGACCACCTCACCCAGCTGCCCAACCGGGCGATGCTCTTCCAGGAGATGGACGCCCTTCCCCCGCTCCCCGACGAGCGGTGCCTGCTGGTGCTGGACCTGGACGGGTTCAAGGCGGTCAACGACTCCGTCGGCCACGAGGCCGGTGACCTGCTGCTGGTCGAGGTGGCCCGCCGGCTGCAGAGCCTGACCCGGGCCGACGACCTGGTCGCCCGGCTGGGCGGCGACGAGTTCGCCGTGCTGATGTCCGGCCCGCCGGACGCCGGGATCGAGGCCGCCCAGCGGGTCGTCGAGCTGCTCGCCCAGCCCTACCGGCTCGGCGAGTGGACGTTCTCCGTCGGCGCCAGCGTCGGGCTGACCCGGGTGCGCCCCGGCGGCGGACGGCTCGCCTTCCGCGAGGCCGACGCCGCGCTGCGGTCGGCCAAGCAGGCCGGGAAGGGCTGCTGGCGGGTGCACACCGTCGACCGGCTGCACCTGGCCGCCGCCAGCAGCGACGTCGCCGCAGCGCTCGCGGACGGCGACGTCCAGCTGCGGTACCGGCTGAACGTCAACGGCGACACCGGCGTCTACGTGGCCGCCTGCGCGACCCCGGTCTGGGTGCACCCGCAGCTGGGCACGCTGCCGGCCGCGGAGCTGTGGGCCACCGCCGAGCGGCAGGGGCACACCGGCCTGCTGCAGCAGTGGCTGCTGCGCCAGTCGTGCGCGGAGGTGGCGGCGCTCAGCGACCGGCTGCTGCTGTGCGTCGACCTGCCCGCCGGCTACGTGCACGCCGACGAGCTGACCGGTGAGGTCGCCGCCGCCCTGGCCGGCGCCGGCATGGCACCGGCCAGGCTCACGCTGACCTTCACCGAGGAGGTGCTGCAGACCTCGTCGGCGGCGCTGATCCCCGCCCTGCACATGGTGCACGAGGCCGGCGTCCAGCTGGCGCTCACCGACTACGGCATGGGTGCGACGCTGTGGTCGCACCTGGCCCGGCTGCCGCTGGACGTGGTCATGGTCGACGTCCGCGACCTGGCCCCACCCGGGGACGACGCGCGGGCGCTGCGGGTGCTGGCCGCCATCCACGCGAGCGCGACCCGGTTCGACGTCCGCACGGTGGCCACCGAGGTCGCCACGCCGGAGATGTTCGCCGCCATCCACGCGCAGGGCCTGGTCGCGATCAGCGGCCCGGTGCTGCCCACCGGCCTGACCGCCGCGGACGTCGGCGACCTGCTGCGCCGGGCACCGGTCGCCGTCCTGCAGTCCTGAACCGCGCGGGTGGGTGACCAGGCAAGCGCTGGACGTCGATACTGGGCCGGTGACCGATCCGCGGCTGGAACCCGTCGCCACCGATCGGGTTCCGAACCGGGGCTGCGAGCTGTTCTTCCTCGGCCACTCCACCGTCCGGGTCGAGCTCGCCGGCCGGACCGTGCTCACCGATCCGCTGCTGACCGCCGGCATCGGCCCGCTGCGCCGGATCGCGCCGCCGCTGCCGCCGGAGAGCTGGGCCGGGGTCGACCTGGTGCTCCTCTCGCACCTGCACAACGACCACCTGCACCTGCCCTCGCTGCGCCGGCTGGGCCGCAGCACGCCGATGGTCGTCCCGCGCGGTGCCGGCCGCTGGCTGCGCGGCCACGGGTTCACCGCGGTCGAGGAGCTCGCCCCCGGCGAGAGCCTGCGGGACGGCGGGCTCACCGTCACCGCCACCCCGGCCGACCACGCCGCGCACCGCTGGGGCCCGCGGTTCACCCACGGCCCGCACGCCCCCGCGGTCGGGCACCTGCTGTCCGGCGACGGCACCGCGGTGTACCTGGCCGGGGACACCGACCTGTTCCCCGGCATGACCGACCTCGGGGACGTCGACGTGGCCGCGCTGCCGGTGTGGGGATGGGGTCCCTCGCTGGGGCCCGGGCACCTGGACCCGCTGCGCGCCGCCGAGGCCGTGGCGCTGCTGCGGCCGCGGGTCGCCGTCCCGGTGCACTGGGGCACCCTGGCGATCGGCGGCCTCAGCTCGCTGCCCAACCCGTGGCGGGCCCGGATGCGGGCGCTGCTCACCGAGCCGCCGCGCGCCGTCGCCGCGGCGGTCGCCGCCGGCGGCTCCGGGACCACCGTCGCGCTGACCGCGCCGGGGGCGCCGGTGCGGCTGCCGGTGGCCGACCCGCCGGACCCGGTGGGGACGGCGTGACCGGCTCCGCCGTGCTCGCGAGCTGGACCGACGCGAGCACCCTGGGCTATCCGGTCCTCTTCGGCGGCGTGCTGCTCGGCTCGGTGCTGCCGGTCGTGCCCACCGGTGCCGTGGTCGGCGCCGCGGCCGCAGTCGCGGTCACCACCGACCAGCTGTCCCTGCCGCTGGTCGTGCTGCTGGCCACCCTGGGCGCCTTCACCGGGGACGTCGTCACGTTCGGCATCTGCCGGTTCGGCGGGCCGGCCGCCGTCCGCTGGGTGGCCCGGGGACAGCACGCCGACCGGATCGCCGAGGTCCGGGAGCAGTTCCGCCGGCACGGCTGGCAGATCATCGTCACCGGCCGGCTGCTGCCCGCCGGGCGCATCCCGGTGCTGGTGGCCGCCGGCGCGCTCGCCTACCCCTGGCGGCGGCTGCTGCCGGCCTCGCTGGGCGCCGGGCTGGTCTGGGCGGTCTCCTACACGCTGCTCGGCGTGGTCAGCGGCGGCATCTTCGACTCCCCGCTGCTGGCCACCCTCATCGCCACGGGGCTGGTGCTGCTGGTGGGCGTCGTCCTCAACGTCGTCTCCGCGCACCGCCGGGCACCGTCGGCACCCATGCCGGCACCCGAGGCGGAGCCGGGCGCCACCCCGGCCGGCTGCGAACCCCGGCCGTGAGCGAGCCCTCCTCCCCGGGCCGGGTGCTGCGCAGCGGCCGCACGGTGGCCCGGCTGCTGATCACCTGGCTGGTCGCGACCCTCGCGCTGCAGGGGCTGGACTCCCGGCTGTCCGGCTTCGCGATGCGCTCGTGGTGGCAGCCGCCGGTCGCGGCCCTGACGCTGGGGGTGCTGGCCGCGCTGGTCTGGCCGCTGGTGATCCGGATCGCGCTGCCGATCGCGTTCTTCACCTTCGGGCTGGGCGGGTTCCTGCTGATGGGCATCGGCGTGCTCGCCGTCTTCACCGCCATCCCCGGGGTGCAGGTGACCAGCCTGGCGACGTCGGTGGTGGTGGCGCTGGCGATGTCCGGGGTCTCCGCGGTGATCAGCAGCGTGCTGGCGGTCAACGAGGACGAGCTGTTCTTCCGCCGGGTCCGCCGCCGCGCGCCGGGCGCGGGTGTGCCGGACCGCCCGCCCGGGGTGCTCTTCCTGCAGATCGACGGCCTCGGTTACGACGTGGCCCGGCGCGCCGTCCGGGACGGCTCGATGCCCACCCTCGCCGGCTGGCTGCGGGCCGGCAGCCACGTGCTGACCTCCTGGCACACCGACTGGAGCTCGCAGACCGGGGCCAGCGTGTGCGGGATCCTGCACGGCAGCAACGACGACGTGCCGGGTTTCCGCTGGTACGAGAAGGAACGCGACCGGGTGGTGTCGGTCTCCCGCCCCGAGGACGCCGCCGCGATCGAGCGCCGGCACTCCGACGGGCGCGGCCTGCTCGCCGGGGACGGCGCCGGCCGGGGCAACCTGTTCACCGGCGACGCCCGGCACGTGTCGCTGACCATGAGCTCGCTGTCGGTGGTGGTGGCCCGCGGCTCCCGGCGGGCCCGCCGCGGCCGGGACCGGATCGGCGCCGGCTACTACGCATACTTCGCCAATCCGGTGAACGCGGTGCGCACGCTGGGCGTCGCGCTGGCCGAGGTCTACCGGGAGCTGGTCGCCGCCGCCCGGCAGCGGCGGGCCGACGTCCGGCCGCGGGTGCGCCGCGGCGGGCTGTACCCGCTGGCCCGGCCCGCGACGACGGTGCTGGCCCGGGACGTCGTGGTGGCCGCGATCCTGGAGGACCTGCTGGCCGGCCGCTCGGTGGTCTACGCGGACTTCCTGGGTTACGACGAGGTCGCGCACCACTCCGGCATCGAGCGGTTCGACACCCTGGAGGTGCTGCGCAGCATCGACCAGCAGATCGGCCGGCTGGCCCGGGCCACCGAGCTGGCGCCGCGCCCGTACGCCCTCGTGTGCCTGTCCGACCACGGGCAGACCCAGGGCGAGACGTTCGCCGCCCGCTTCGGCGAGTCGTTCCAGCAGCTGGTCGGCCGGCTCTGCGGCGGGCTCTCGGATGCGCTTCCCGGCGGGCCTTCCCGCGGTCCCGCCGCCGGACCGGGGACGCCGCCGCGGCGCGGGCTGCTGGGCCGGCGCAGCACCGCGGACGGGGACAGCCGGCGCCCGGCCGAGGGCTGGCAGGTCACCTCCGCGCTGGCCGAGGCGACCACCGGCGGGGGTCTGGTCGCCCGCCGGCTGCGCGACCGGGTCGAGCGCGCCGGCACCGCGACCCCCGCCACCCCCGCGGACAGCACCGGCCGGGTCAGCCGCGTCGCGCCCGGCGTGGTGGTGACCGTCTCCGGGCACATGGCCTCGATCTCCTTCGCCGACCTGCCCGGCCGGGTGCCGCTGGAGACCATCGAGCGGCACTGGCCCGAGCTGCTGCCCTCCCTCGTCGACCATGCCGGGGTGGGCTTCCTGCTGGTGCACTCCGCGGAGTTCGGGCCCGTCGTCCTCGGCCGGGACGGGCTGCGCCGGCTGAACTCCGGCGTCGTCCTCGGCGAGGACCCGCTGACCCCCTACGGCGAGCACGCCGCGGCGCTGGTGGCCCGTTACTCGACGTTCCCGCACTGCGGCGACATCGTCGTCAACAGCCGGTACGACCCGGCGACCGACGAGGCCTCCCCCTTCGAGCCGCACGTCGGCTCGCACGGCGCCCTCGGCGGGCCGCAGCAGCGCGGGTTCCTGCTGTACCCGCGGTCGTGGGCGGCACCCGGGGACGTCGTCGGCGCCGAGCAGCTGCACCGGGTGCTGCGCGGCTGGCTGACCGACCTCGGGCACCCGGAACCTGCCGCCGACGTCCCCACCGACGTCCCCGCCCCCGACGTCCCGGTCTCGACGCCCGCCTGACCGCTGCCTCGCGGCTGCACGAAGGGTGGACTTTCCTGTGAAGGCGGTCTCGGTCGCGTGCACGGAGGCCGTCCGGTGGCCGACAGTGGGGGCATGCGACCCGACGCCCGAGCCTGGTTCGAGCACCGCACCACGTCGGCCGGCTCCCTCGCCGCGATCGATGCGGAAGCCTTGCTGCTCGCCAAACGCCGCGGCGGCCACCGGGTCAGCGTCGTGCTCCCGGCCCGGAACGAGGCGGCCACCGTCGGGGTGCTGGTCGCCGACCTGGCGCGCCGCTGGGTGGACGAGGTCCCGCTGGTCGACGAGCTGCTGGTCGTCGACTCCGACTCCACCGACGCCACCGCGGCCGCCGCCCGCGCCGCCGGCGCCGAGGTCGTCGCGACCGCCGACGTGCTGCCCGCACAGGGCAACCGCACCGGCAAGGGGGAGGCGCTGTGGAAGGGGCTGGCGGCGACCACCGGCGACCTGGTCGTCTTCCTGGACGCCGACCTGCTCGGCGACGTCGGCCACTACGTGCCCGGGCTGCTGACCCCGCTGCTCACCGACCCGCGGATCGACTACGTCAAGGGCTGCTACACCCGCCCGCTGGACATCGACGGCGAGCACCGCCCGGCCGGCGGCGGCCGGGTCACCGAGCTCACCGCCCGGCCGCTGCTCAACGCGCTGTGGCCGGAGCTGGCCGGCGTCGTGCAGCCGCTGGGCGGTGAGTACGCCGGACGGCGGGCGGCCCTGGAGCAGGTGCCCTTCGTCTCCGGCTACGGCGTGGAGGTGGGGCTGCTGGTCGACCTGCTGCACGTCTGCGGGCTCGGCGGGCTGGCGCAGGTCGACCTCGGCTCCCGGCGGCACACGCACCAGACCGACGAGGCGCTGGGCCGGATGGCCGGGCAGATCGTCTCCACGGTGCTCGCCCGGGCCGAACGCGGCCGGCCGGTCCGGCGCCGCCTGGAGCCCGGCGGCCTGCTCACCCAGTTCGCCCACGACGGGACCGGGTTCGTCCCGGCCAGCACCGCGGTCGCGGTCGACGAGCGGCCGCCGCTGTGCTCGGTCGCGGAGTACACCGCCCTGCGCGCCGGCGTGGTCGGCTGAAGGCCCCCTGCAGGGCCCCACCGCGAGCTTGCGAGCGGTGGGGGCAAGGGGTCCTCTTTCAGGACAGCGGGGTCTCGTCCAGGGCCGCGGCCAGGTCGCC
>JAICZD010000116.1 GCA_025933855.1 Modestobacter sp.
CGATCGTCGCCGTCGTCGAGGAGCTCGCCCAGCGCCACGGTGGGCCGCTGGTCGGCGTCGGGGTCGGCGCGGCCGGCTGGTTCGACCGCACCGGCGACACCGTGCTGTTCAGCCCGCACCTGGCCTGGCGGAACCACGCGCTGCGCCGGGAGCTCGGCGACCGGTTGGGGCGCCCGATGTGGGTGGGCAACGACGCGGACGCCGCGGCCTGGGCCGAGTACCGCTACGGCGCCGCCCGGGACAGCGACCTGGCCGTGATGATCACGCTGGGCACCGGGATCGGCGGAGGGCTCGTGATCGGCGGCCGGCTGCAGCGCGGCGCGCACGGCGTGGTGGGGGAGTGGGGGCACATGCGGGTCGTCCCGGACGGCCGGCTGTGCGCCTGCGGCAACCGTGGCTGCTGGGAGCAGTACGCCAGCGGGAACGCGCTCGGCCAGACCGGCCGCGAGGTGGCCCGTCGGTCGCCGGCGGCCGCGGCGGACCTGCTGGACCGGGTGGGCGGGGACATCGACCGGATCACCGGCGAGGTCGTCGCCACGGCGGCCCGGGCCGGCGACCCGCTGGCCAACGAGCTGCTGTCCGAGGTCGGGTCGTGGCTGGGGCAGGGGATCGCCGACCTCGCGGCCGCCCTGGATCCCGAGGTGGTCGTGATCGGTGGTGGGCTGAGCGTGCTCGGGGAGATGGTGCTGGCCCCTGCCCGGGAGCGGCTGGAGCGGGCGCTGCCCGGCCGCGGCTTCCGGCCGGGGCCCCGGGTGGTCGCGGCGCAGCTGGGCGCCCAGGCCGGGCTGGTCGGCGCGGCGGACCTGGTGCGCCGGGCGGTGAGCGAGGGCGAGTCCTGAGAAGGGACCCCGTCCTTCCCACGCTTCGCAGGCTCAGGGCGGTGCCCTGGACGGGGCCGGGGACGGCAGTGGGTCGCGGTGCCGGCCGGTGGCCCCCTGCAGGGTCCCGCCGCGGGCGTGCGCGTGGTGGGGGCAGGGGGGGCCTTCCTCAGCACAGCTCGCGGGCCAGCTGCTCGAGGAACAGGCCGATGTCGGTGACGATGCCCATCGCCTGGGCGCTGCCGCGGTCGGCCAGCTTGGTCACCGTCGCCGGGTTGATGTCCACGCAGACCAGCGGGATGGACGCCGGCAGGATGTTCCCGGTCGCGATGGAGTGCAGCATCGTCGCGACCATGATCGCGAAACCGACGCCGGGCAGCTCGGCCCGCATGGCCCGCTGACCCTCGATGACGTCGGTGTAGACATCGGGCAGCGGGCCGTCGTCACGCACCGAGCCGACGAGCACGAACGGCTTGTCCACCTCCACCATCGCGTGCATCACCCCACCGGTGAGGACGCCGGACCGCACGGCTGCCGCGATCGAGCCGGCCGCCCGGATGGTGTTGATCGCCCGGATGTGGTGCTCGTGCCCGTGCGGGACGCCGGACCCCTTGGCCAGGTCGACGCCCAGCGAGGTGCCGAACAGCGCGGACTCGATGTCGTGGGTGGCCAGCGCGTTTCCGGCGAACAGGACGTCGACGTAACCGGCGCGGACCAGCCGGACCATCGCCGGGGCGGCCCCGGTGTGCACCACGGCGGGACCGGCGACCCACAGCACCCGCCCGCCGGCGGCCTTCACCTCCCGCAACCGCTCGGCGATCTGGTGCACCAGCAGGGCCTGCGGCTTCTCGCTGGACACCGCCGAGGACATGAACCCGAAGTCGTCCTCCTCGCCGCGCGGGGCCTGCGGCGGCAGCTCCACCCGCACCCCGCGCGGACCGCAGACGACGTCCTCACCGGCCCGGACGTCGCTGACCGGCACGGTGCGCACGACGCTCCTCCCGTCCCGCCGGGTGACCACCAGCCCGCAGTCCATCTCCGGCTGCTCGACCCGGATCCACTCCCGGTCCAGCCGGACCAGCGTCTCCAGGTTCGTGGTCGAGTAGAAGTCGTCGGGAAAGACCCCGTCGGCCGGCGCGGGACGGGTCATCGCCGTTCCCGGGTCCACCGGGTTGGCCCCGTGCACCTGCACGCGCATCAGGATCCGGTTCAGCCGCTCGGGGTCCTCGGCGCTGATCTCCACCAGCGCCGAGGACTCGTCCTCGTGCTGGGGGCCCAGGTCCAGGGACTCGATCCGGTAGTCCCCGCCGTACTCGAGCACGTCGTCGAGCACCCGGGCGAGGATGCCGGTGTCCATCAGGTGGCCGGTCACCGTGACGACGGCACGGTGCGGCAGGGGACGGCGGGGAGCGCTCACCGGGGAGACGCTAATTGACCGACCTCCTCCAGCGGCCTCAGACCACGGCGCCGTCGTCCCCGTCGTCCACCGACCGCTCCCGCATCCGGGACACCAGCACGAACACCCCGCCGATCACCGCGGCCACGCCCAGCACGAGCCCGGCGTCCGCGGACAGGCCCACCGTGCCGGGTCGGAACACCAGCAGCACCCCGGCCACCAGCAGGAGCAGGGCGTACAGGGTGGCCGGGGCGAGCACGGGCAGCGGCGGCGGTGGCGGTGGCTGGTAGTGGTCCGCGGCGTCCAGGGCGTCCAGCACCGAGGGCTCGGCCGGCCGCGGCGGCGGGTCGTCGCGGGGTTCGGGCCCGTCGTCCGGCCCGGCCGTCGCCGGACCGTGCTCGGCCTCGAAGGCGGCCACGATCCGGGCGAACTCCAGGTCGTCGGCGGTCGGCGCCGGCCGCTCGGGTAGGGGCTCCGGCAGCGCCGTGCCGTGCTGGGCCAGCAGGCGGCGGGCATCGGCCCGCCGGGTCCGGTCGACGAACAGCCGGTCCGACGGCGGGCTGGGCAGGAACACCGTGCGGGTGTAGGGGCCCACGTCGGTGGCCGGTTCCAGGTAGGCGGCGATCCCCGCGGCGGCCAGCAGGTCCAGCAGCTCCTCACCGATCCTGGGGTCGACGTCCTGGACCGGCGACCACAGTGCGGCGTCCAGCCCGTTGTCCCGGCGTCCCCGGCCGCGGCGCGGGAGCGTCACGGCGCCTCCGGTACGGCACCGGGGGCCGCGGGGCCGGCCTGCGTCATCGGTCCTCCGGAGGTCGAGGGGGGTCGGGCGGGGCCCGGCCGGGCTACTGGGGGCGGTGCGATGGTGCGCAGCGGCGGTGCGATTGTGGTGGAGCCCGGCGGCTCCCTAGTCTGACAGTCGCTGAGGGAGGCGCGTTGTTCTACTGGTTCCTCAAGTACGTGGCCGTGGGCCCGCTCGTCCGGCTCGTCATCCGGCCGCGGGCCGAGGGCGTCGAGCACGTTCCGGCGACCGGTGCGGCGATCATCGCCGGCAACCACCTCTCGGCGGCCGACTGGATCTTCATGCCGTTGGCGCTGCGCCGGCGGGTCACGTTCCTGGCCAAGGCGGAGTACTTCACCGGGACGGGGGTGAAGGGCTTCTTCCAGCGGGTGTTCTTCGGCGGCAGCGGGCAGGTGCCCATCGACCGGACGAGCGCCTCCGCGGCCGAGGACGCCATCCGCACCGGCATGCGGATCCTCTCCGAGGGCAAGCTGCTGGGCATCTACCCGGAGGGCACCCGATCCCCGGACGGGCGGCTGTACCGCGGCAAGACCGGCATCGCGCGGATGACGCTGGAGACCGGCGTCCCGGTCGTGCCGGTGGCCGTGATCTACACGCCCCGGCGGCTGCCCCTGGTCGGGAACCTCGGCGGCCGCCTCGTGCGCGTGCAGGTGCGTTTCGGCCGGCCGCTGGACTTCTCCCGCTACGCCGGTCTGGCCGGCGACCGGTTCGTCGAGCGGTCCATCACCGACGAGATCATGTACGAGATCATGACCATGTCCGGTCAGGAGTACGTCGATCTGTACGGCGCCAAGGTCAAGCAGTCGATGGACACCACCGGGGCGAGTGCGGTCGAGGTCGTGCGCCGGCTGCAGCCGCCCCCGCAGGAGGTCGCCGACCGGCTGCCGAGCTCACTGGCCGGCTGACGAACCCCGCACCGGACTCCCCACCGGACTCCAGGTCAGGTCGCTGACCACCCGGTTGCGGCCCTGCCGCTTCGCGTCGTACAGGTGGGCGTCCGCGGCGCCCAGCAGATGCGCCGGGGTGGGGTGGTCGTGGTGCGCGTCGGTCGTCGCGCCCACGCTCAGCGTGATCGGCACGGTTCCGGTCAGGTCGCCCCACGGGTGCCCGGCCACTGCCCGGCGGAGCTCGTCCAGCTGCTCGGCGGCGGCCGGGGGCTCCGGGCCGACCAGGACCAGCAGGAACTCCTCGCCGCCCATCCGGGCGGCGAACGAGCCGGCGGAGCCGGTGGCGGGCACGGCGGCCTGGAGCAGCTCGGCGACCCGGCGCAGCACCTCGTCACCCACCTCGTGGGAGTACGTGTCGTTGACCCGCTTGAAGTGGTCCAGGTCGAGCAGGGCGACCGTCACCGCGGCGCCGGGAGCGGCGGCCCGGTCCAGCAGGCGCGGCAGCTGCTCGTCGACGTAGCGGCGGTTGTACAGGCCGGTGAGCGGGTCGCGCAGCGACAGCTCGCGGTAGCGACGGGTCTGCCGGCGGGCCTCGGTGGTCTCGTACATGGCCTGCAGCGCCCGCGCCCGGGCGTCCCGCTGCGCCGACTGGAGGTCCATCAGCTCGGCGCAGTAGACCTTGTGTTCTCCGAACGCCGCCCGGAAGTCCCCGCGGGCCGCGTGCAGCTCGGCCTGCTCCCGGCGGGCGCGGACCCGGATCGAGGTCAGCCCGTGCTCGGTGCACCGGCGCACGCACTCGTCCAGGGTCAGCTGGGCCTCGGAAACCCGGCCGAGCCGCCGCTGGACCTCGGCGAGGGTGAGCAGGAAGTCGGCTCCGGCGTCGCCGTCCAGCGACTCCCCGAGTGCCTCGGGGCTCAGCCCGGGCAGCATGACGGCTTCGGCCTCGGCCAGGCGGTCCAGCCCGATCAGGGCCCGCCCGATGGTGTCCAGCCGTCCGACGTCCAGCGGAACGCCGTGCGCGGCGGCGAGGGTCTGCAGCCGGGTGCTGTACTCCAGGGCCGCGTCGAAGGCGCCCGCCAGCGTCTCGCAGTAGGCCCGGTTGTTGAGCACCAGCAGCTGGCGGTCGACGTCCCCGATCTCCTCGGCCAGCCGCAGCACCTGCGCGTACCGGTCGCGGGCGGCGACGTCGCCGTTGAGGCCCAGGCAGTCGGCCAGCCGGACGAGGTGGTCGATCCGCAGGGCGGGGGACCCGGCCTCGCCGAGCAGGTCGACCGCGCGGACGGCGTGCTCCAGGGCCTGCGAGACGTCCCCGAGCTCCTGGAAGACGGCGGTCAGCACGAAGTGGCTGCGGGCCAGCAGGTGCGCCGAGCCGTTCTCGGCCGCCCAGCGGTGCACGTCCTGGGCGATCCGGCCGGCGTCGGCGACGTTCCCGCGCCGCCGGAGCATGTCGGCCCCGACCAGCTCGGCCCGCAGGCGCAGCTCGGTCAGGCCCAGCTCGGCAGCCCACCGGGCGGACTGCTCGGCCTGCTGCGCGGCGCCGTCGCTGTCGAAGCGGGACAGTGTCTCGAGCTCGTCGACGGTGGCGGCGAGCTCCGCGCGGTCGTGGGCAGCCGGCGGGAGAGAGGTCCCGTTCCCGGAGTCCGAGGAACTGGTCACATCTGTCCATCGGCACGCCGCGGAACAGCGTTGAGCTCCCCGGCGGAACCTGACCCCACCGGGTGTGGTCGGGCGACGTGCACGGCCCGGCTACTCCCCGCCCGCCGCCGGCGCAACGCCGTTCCTCCCGCGGGTCACCTCGACCGGGCCGGGTGCAGCGGAACGGGCGGCCCGACCGCGATCCGGTCGCCGGCCCGAACCACGATGCCCACCGGTCGAGCCTAGAACACGCCGACCCGACACCCATAGGTGACGATCCTGCAACAGTTGCACTAGACCAATGGACTGCGGGTACCTCGACACCATCCCCCTTCCGGAAGGACCGAGCGTGCCTGTTCCTGCAACGATTCCGTCCCCGACCCGCCGCCGGCTGACCGCCGTCCTCTGCGCCGCCGGCCTCTCCATCGCCGGCGTCTCGTTGGCCGGCTGCGGCTCCGAGCCCCCGTCCCAGACCCCGCAGGCGGAGGTGTCCGGTGGCGCCATCGGCCCCGATGCGCCGGCCAGCCCCGACATCAAGCTGCTGGCCGTGCACCTGGAGTACCCCCTCGACGGGGTCTACGACGTCGGGGAGGACGCGAGCCTCTACTTCGGCATCGCCAACACCGGCACCGAGGCCGACGTGCTGGTCGACGTGAGCGGCCCGGACTTCGCCGACGCCCGGACCGCCGGGGCCGGGGACGGCGACGCCCTGGCGATCGAGGTGCCGCCGAACGACAACGTCTACGTCGGCGCGGCGGACGAGCCGGCGGTGACGCTGGTCGACCTGAGCCGCTCGCTGCGGTCCTCCGAGTCGATTCCGGTGACCTTCACCTTCCAGCGCGCCGGAGCGGTGACGATCGACGCGATGGTCGCCGCCGCCGGCCAGACCCCGAGCGCGACGGTCGACTTCCCCGACCCCGACGAGGATCCGACCGGCGACCAGTGACGTCCGGCGCGCCGGGAACGGCACGGTCGGCGGGCAGCCGGCCGTCGTCCCCCGGCCCGGCGGCCGCCGTCCGGCCTACGGTGGCCCGGTGGGCGTGCGGCGGTTCTTCTACGACACCGAGTTCATCGAGGACGGGACGACGATCGACCTGGTCTCGATCGGCGTGGTCGACGAGGCGGGCCGCGAGTTCTACGCCGTGAGCACCGAGTTCGATCCCGACCGGGCCATCCCCTGGGTGCGCCGCAACGTGCTCGACCAGCTCCCGCCGCCGGCGGACCGGGCCTGGCGCAGCCGGCAGCGGATCCGGGAGGACCTGCTGTCCTTCCTGACCGCGCCGGGGGAGGAGATCGAGCTGTGGGCGTGGCTCGCCGCCTACGACCACGTCGCGCTGGCCCAGCTGTGGGGGGCCATGCCGGCCCTGCCCCGGCCGATCCCGCGCTTCACCCGCGAACTGCGGCAGCGCTGGGACGACGTCGGCCGCCCGGAGCTGCCGGCCAAGCCCAGCGGCACGCACGACGCCCTGGTCGACGCCCGCTACAACCTGCAGCGCTGGCAGGCCATGCAGGCCATGCAGGCCGCCGGGCGCTGACCGCCGGCCCCGCTGCCGACCGGGACGGCGACCCGGCCGTGCCGCGGGCCGGGCGGCGGCACGGTGACCCGACACGCTGACCCAACACGCTGGCCCCGCCGGTTCCGCAGCGCCATGCGACATCATGTGCCCGGTCAACCCTGGCACCACGGCACCTGCACCTCGGAGGCGACATGCGGATCGGCATCCTGACCGGCGGCGGTGACTGCCCTGGCCTGAACGCGGTCATCCGGGCGGTCGTGCGCAAGGCCACCACCGAGCACGGCGACGAGGTGGTCGGGTTCCGGGACGGCTGGCGCGGCGTGCTCGAGAACGACACGGTGCGGCTGGACCTCGCCGCGGTGCGCGGCGTCCTGCCCCGCGGCGGAACGGTGCTGGGCACGTCGCGGACCAACCCCTACGCCCTGGCCGACGGCGAGCAGCGGGTCCTGGAGACCCTCTCCCGGCTGGGCATCGACGCGCTGGTGCCGGTGGGCGGGGAGGACACCCTCGGAGTGGCGAACCGGCTGGCGCAGGCGGGGCTGCAGTGCGTCGGCGTCCCGAAGACCATCGACAACGACCTGGACGCCACCGACTACACCTTCGGCTTCGACACCGCCGTCGGTGTCGCCACCGAGGCGATCGACCGGCTGCACACCACCGGGGACAGCCACCACCGCACCCTCGTCGTGGAGGTGATGGGCCGGCACGCCGGCTGGATCGCGCTGCACGCCGGCATGGCCGGCGGCGCGACGGTCGTGCTCGTTCCCGAGCGGCCGTTCGACATCGACGCGGTGGTCGCGCACTGCCAGCACCGCTTCGACTCCGGGTACTCCCCGATCGTGGTGGTCTCCGAGGGAGCCCGCCCCGACGGCGCGCCGCTGACCACGGCCAGCGGCCAGACGGATGCCTTCGGCCACATCCGGCTCGGCGGGATCGGCGAGGCGCTGGCCCGGGTGATCGAGGAACGGACCGGCCGCGAGGCGCGCGCCGTGGTGCTCGGCCACATCCAGCGGGGCGGCACGCCGACGCCCTTCGACCGGGTGCTGGCCACCCGTTTCGGCCTCGCCGCGGTCGACGCCGTCCACCAGGGCCGCACCGGGGTGATGGTGGCCCTGCGCGGCACGGACATCGTGCAGGTCCCGCTGTCGGTGGCGGTGGCGCAGCTGAAGCTGGTGCCGGTGGAGCGGTACGCGGAGGCGGAGGTCTTCGTCGGCTGAAGGAGGACCCTCCTCCTCCCCACCCTTCGCAAGCTCAGGGCGGGGCCCTGGAGGAGGGCCGTTCCATCCGCTCACCGGCTCGGGGCCGGCCTCGGGACGGGGCCGGACCGCCGTATCCTCAGCTGCGTGAGCCTTTCCGGAGCCGCCGAGCTGGTTCCCGACCTGGACCGGTGGCGGGATCTGCCGGCCGCCCAGCAGCCGGAGTGGCCGGACCGCGCGGAGCTGGACGCGGTGCTGTCGACGCTGAAGACCGTGCCGCCGATCGTGGCGCCGGCCGAGGTCGACGCGCTCCGCACGCAGCTGGCCGCCGTCGCACAGGGCAAGGCGTTCCTGCTGCAGGGCGGTGACTGCGCCGAGACGTTCGACCTCAACACCGAGCCGCACCTGCAGGCCACCACCCGCACGTTGCTGCAGATGGCCGTCGTCCTCACCTACGGGGCGAGCGTGCCGGTGGTCAAGGTCGGCCGGGTGGCCGGCCAGTACGCCAAGCCGCGGTCGTCGGACACCGACGCGCTCGGGCTGCCGTCCTACCGCGGGGACATGGTCAACGCGCTCACCCCGGTGCTCGAGGAGCGGATCCCCGATCCGCACCGGCTGGTGCGCGCCTACGCCAACTCCGCCGCAGCGATGAACATGATCCGCGCCTACGCCCGCGGCGGGCTGGCCGACCTGCACGCGGTGCACGACTGGAACAAGGACTTCGTCGCCACCTCTCCGGCCGGGGTGCGGTACGAGGTGATCGCCCAGGAGATCGACCGGGCGCTGGCCTTCATGAAGGCCTGCGGGATCGACGACGCGGCGCTGCGCGGCGTGGAGCTCTACAGCAGCCACGAGGCGCTGATCCTGGACTACGAGCGTGCCCTGCTGCGGCTGCACGAGGGCCGGCCCTACGCGCTGAGCGCGCACTTCGTCTGGGTGGGTGAGCGCACCCGGCAGCTGGACGGCGCCCACATCGAGTTCGCCTCGCGGCTGGCCAACCCGATCGGCGTCAAGATCGGCCCGACCACCACCCCGGAACAGGCCACCGAGCTGGTCGAGCGGCTGGACCCCGAGCGCCTGCCCGGCCGGCTCACCCTGATCAGCCGGATGGGCAACGGCCGGATCCGCGACGTGCTGCCCGGGATCGTGGAGAAGGTGACCGCCAGCGGGCACCAGGTCGTGTGGCAGTGCGACCCGATGCACGGCAACACCCACGAGTCGCCCAGCGGCTACAAGACCCGCCACTTCGACCGGGTCGTCGACGAGGTGCTCGGCTTCTTCGCCGTGCACCGGGCGCTGGGCACCTGGCCCGGCGGCATCCACGTCGAGCTGACCGGCGAGGACGTCACCGAGTGCCTCGGCGGCGCGATGGAGATCGGCGACGACGACCTCAACAGCCGCTACGAGACGGCGTGCGACCCGCGGCTGAACACCGGGCAGTCGCTGGAGCTGGCGTTCCTCGTCTCCGAGATGCTGCGCGGCTGACGAAGGACGCCACCGCCCCCCACCACTCGCACGCTCGCGGCGGGCCCCTGCAGCGGGGCCGAGAGGCACACAGATGACAACCCCCACCAGCGGCGCCGTCGATCTGCGCTCGGACACCCTCACCCGGCCGACCGCCGGGATGCGCCGCGCCATGGCCGAGGCCGAGGTCGGCGACGACGTCTAC
>JAICZD010000279.1 GCA_025933855.1 Modestobacter sp.
GGCGGCGGGCTCGTGAACGTGACGGGCGAGCGGGCATCGCAGGGAGATGCCCGGAGCCGACAGGGAGCGAGCATCGCAGCGAGCGCCGGCGAGCGAGGAGCGGAGCGACCGCGGAGGCGACCCGTGCTGGCGACCGCGGAGCGGAACGAGTCCGGAACGGAACCGTGGGTTCGGTGACCCTCCGGCACTTCACGACGGACGCCCACCACCCCCCGCCCGAGCAGGCCGTGGTCCTCTCCCGGGCCGCGGAGCTCACGGCCGGCCGGCACCCCGCGGGCGCCCCGACCCCGCTGCGGGCGCCCAACGGCTCGCCGCGCACGGTGGCGGTGCTGTTCGACAAGCCCTCCACCCGCACCCGGGTGTCCTTCTCCGTCGGGATCGCCGAGCTCGGTGGTATCCCGCTGGTCATCGACGCCGGCACCAGCCAGCTGGGCCGCGGCGAGCCGGTGGCGGACACCACCCGGGTGCTGGACCGCCAGGTCGCCGCCATCGTCTGGCGCACCTTCGGCCAGGAGCGGATGGACGCGATGGCCGCGGTCAGCCGGGTGCCGGTGGTGAACGCGCTGACCGACGAGTACCACCCGTGCCAGATCCTGGCCGACCTGCAGACCGTCGCCGAGCGGCGCGGCGAGCTGGCCGGGCTGACGTTCAGCTACCTGGGCGACGGCGCGAACAACATGGCGCACTCCTACCTGCTGGGCGGCGCGCTGGCCGGCATGCACGTCCGGATCGGCTCGCCGGAGGGGTTCCAGCCCGATCCCGCCGTCCTGAAACGGGCCGGCGAGATCGCCGCGGACACCGGCGGCTCCGTCCAGTGGACCGTCGACCCGGCGGCGGCGGCCGACGGCGCCGACGTGCTGGTCACCGACACCTGGGTGTCCATGGGGCAGGAGCAGGAGTACGGGGCCCGGATCGCGCCGTTCCTGCCGTATGCGGTCGACGAGGCGGCCCTGGCCCGGGCCGCCGGCGACGCCGTCGTCCTGCACTGCCTGCCGGCCTACCGGGGCAAGGAGATCGCCGCCGCCGTCCTCGACGGGCCGCGCAGCGCCGTCTGGGACGAGGCGGAGAACCGGCTGCACGCGCAGAAGGCCTTGCTGCTGTGGCTCCTGGAGCGATCCGGATGACGGCGCCGGGTCCCGCCGCCGGCTCCTCCTCGCCGGAGTCGGGGTGACCGCCGCACTGACCCGGTCGGCCCGGCACGCCCGGATCGCCGAGCTGATCACCGCGGTTCCGGTGACCTCGCAGACCCAGCTCGCGCGGCTGCTCGCCGAGTCCGGCGTCGAGGTCACCCAGGCGACGCTGTCCCGCGACCTGGAGGAGCTCGGCGCGGTGAAGCTGCGCGGCTCGGACGGCGCACCGGCCAGCTACGTGCTGCCGCCGGAGAACGCTCCGCTGCGCCCGGCGCAGTCCGCCCCCGCCCGGCTGTCCCGGATGCTGGCCGACCTGCTGACCGCCGCCGAGGGCAGCGCGAACCTCGCCGTGCTGCGCACCCCGCCCGGGGCCGCGCAGTTCCTCGCCTCCGCCCTGGACAAGGTCGGCCTGCCCGACGTCCTGGGCACCATCGCGGGGGACGACACTCTGCTCGTCGTGTCCCGGAACCCGGCCGGGGGACCGGCCCTCGCCGACCGCCTGCTGGGGTTGGCCGCCGGCACCCCGATCGACAACCACCCGATAGACCGCGACCCGAACCCGACGGTCGACAACCCCGAAAGGCGTGCACTGTGACTGATCGCGTCGTCCTGGCCTACTCCGGTGGCCTGGACACCTCCGTAGCCATCGGCTGGATCGCCGAGGAGACCGGCGCCGAGGTGATCGCCGTCGCCGGCGACGTCGGTCAGGGTGGCGAGGACATGGACGTCATCCGCCAGCGTGCCCTGGACTGCGGCGCGGTGGAGTCCGTCGTCGCCGACATGCGGGACGAGTTCGCCGACGAGTTCTGCCTGCCGGCGCTGCAGGCCAACGCGCTCTACATGGACCGCTACCCGCTGGTCTCCGCGCTGTCCCGGCCGCTGATCGTCAAGCACCTGGTGGCAGCCGCGAAGTACCACGGCGCCTCCATGGTCGCCCACGGCTGCACCGGCAAGGGCAACGACCAGGTGCGCTTCGAGGTCGGCATCGGCGCGCTGGGCCCGGACCTGCAGGTGCTCGCCCCGGTCCGCGATTCGGGCATGACCCGGGACAAGGCGATCGTGTTCGCCGAGGAGCGTGGGCTGCCGATCTCGACGACGAAGAAGTCGCCGTACTCGATCGACCAGAACGTCTGGGGCCGGGCGGTGGAGACCGGTTTCCTGGAGGACATCTGGAACGGTCCCATCGAGGACCTCTACGAGTACACCGCCGACCCGGCCGTCCCCCGCGACGCCGACGAGGTGACCATCGGCTTCACCGCCGGCGTGCCGACGTCGATCGACGGCCGCCCGGTCACCGTGCTGCAGGCCATCGAGGAGCTGAACACCCGGGCCGGGGCGCAGGGCGTCGGCCGGCTCGACATGGTCGAGGACCGGCTGGTGGGCATCAAGAGCCGTGAGGTCTACGAGGCTCCCGGTGCCATGGCGCTGATCACCGCCCACCAGGAGCTGGAGGCGGTCACCGTCGAGCGGGACCTCGCCCGGTTCAAGCGGACGGTCGGGCAGCGCTGGGCCGAGCTCGTCTACGACGGCCTGTGGTTCTCCCCGCTCAAGCGCGCACTCGACGCGTTCGTCGCCGAGTCGCAGCAGCAGGTCACCGGTGAGATCCGGATGACGCTGCACGGCGGCCGGGCCACGGTGACCGGACGGCGCAGCGAGGCCTCGCTGTACGACTTCAACCTGGCCACCTACGACACCGGCGACACCTTCGACCAGCGGTTGGCCAAGGGCTTCGTCCAGCTCTGGGGCATGCCGTCGAAGCTGGCCACGGCGCGCGACCAGCGGCTCGGCGGCACTTTGTGAGCGGTGCGCCCTCGGCGACGCGGCTGTGGGGCGGCCGCTTCGGCGGCGGGCCGTCGGCCGCGCTGACCGCGCTCTCGAAGTCGACGGACGTCGACTGGCGGCTGGCGCCCTACGACCTGGCCGGCTCCCGGGCGCACGCCCGGGTGCTGCACCGGGCCGGCCTGCTCGACGACGACGAGCTGACCGCGATGGTCGGTGCGCTCACCGAGCTCTCCGCCGAGGTCGCGGACGGCACGTTCGCCCCGGTCGAGGCCGACGAGGACGTGCACGAGGCGCTCGAGCGGGGGCTGCTGGACAAGCTCGGCGCCCTCGGCGGGAAGCTGCGGGCCGGCCGCAGCCGCAACGACCAGGTCGCCACCGACCTGCGGCTGTACCTGCGGCACAACGCCCGCGCGCTGGCCGCCGAGCTGGCCGCCCTGGAGAACGCCCTCAGCGGGCTGGCGATGCGCTACCGGGACGTCCCGGCACCGGGCATGACACACCTGCAGCACGCCCAGCCGGTGCTCATCGCCCATCAGTTGCTCGCGCATGCACACGCCTTCACCCGTGACGTCGACCGGCTGAAGGACTGGGACCGGCGGAC
>JAICZD010000006.1 GCA_025933855.1 Modestobacter sp.
ACCACGCCGGGCACGAACACGACCGGCGCCCCGGCCTCCAGGAAAGCCCGTCCGCGCCGGACGGCCTCGGCCACCAGCTGGCTGCGGTCGGCGTCGGGTGCGGCCTTGACCACGGCGTCGGTGCGGGCGTTGAGGACGAAGTCGATGCCGGCGTCCCGACCGGCCCGCAGCACCGCCTCGACCGCCCCGACCGCCTCGTCCAGCGGCTTGCGCTGGTCCTCCAGGTTGTCGCCGACCACGCCGGCGGCGATGGCCCGGCGGGCGGTCTCGCCCGCGTCGCCGTAGCCGGCCTCGAAGTCCATGGTCACCGGGACGTCGACGGCCTGCACGATCCGCTCGACCATGCCCAGGTGCAGCTCCAGCGGGATGTTCTCCCCGTCCTCGTAGCCGAAGGTGGCCGCGATCGAGTGGCTCGCGGTGGCCAGGGCGCGGACGCCCGGGGTGCCCGCCACCACCCGGGCGGAGGCGACGTCCCAGACGTTGGCCAGGACCAGGATCTCCGGGTTCGTGTGCAGGTCCAGCAGCGTGCGCGCGCGGGTAGCCAGGTCGGTCATGCCGTCGGCGGTAGCCAGCTGTCGATCAGTCCACACGTGGACAGGTCCGCAAGTCGACAGGTCCGCAAGTCGACACGGTTTCGATGCGACTCGGCTGCTCGGCAGGGGCCCACCTACACCCCCGTCCCCGATGCGGCCGGCGGCCGTCCACAGCGGGTCCCGACGTCCACGTCCCCGCCGGGGTCCCCGGATCGGAGCCGGGCCGCGACCACTATGGGGTGGTGTCCCGCCGAGCTCCGCACCGGTCGGGAACCCGGACGAGGAGGACCTCATCACCGACGAACCGCTTCCGCTGCTGCTCATCGCCGGCTCCCGGCTGGCCGGGCAGCCCGGGGTGTCCGCCGCCGAGCTCGACCCGCTGGTCCGCCGCCTGGTGCGGCTCGACCCCGGCGTCGACGGCGACGGCCACGCCCAGCGGGCCTTCGCCGGCCTGCTGCCCCACCTGTGGGAGGGCGGCTGGCAGCCCGCCGACCTGGTCCACGTGGTGCGCCGGCGCACCAGCCAGCGGGGAGCCCGGCTGATCGCCGCGGTGATCCGGGCCGACGCGTCCGGCCGCCGGGCGGCCGACGGCGCACCCGCGGCGTGGCTGGCTCAGCTGGACGACGGATGCAGCACGGTCGCCGGGTGGTGGCGCCATGAAGGCGTCGAGGCGGCCAGCGGCTGGCGGGACGTGCTGCGGGTGCTCGGGCTGGTACGCGACCTGCCGAGGCTGGAGATGCTGCTGCCGCCGCCGTCGACCTGGGCGGCCGGGCGCCGGGCCGACACCCTCCTGGGGGCGGGAGCCGATCCGAAGATGCTCGCCCGCATCCGGGCGCTGCTGGCCAAGGCCGAATCCACGGAGTTTCCCGAGGAGGCGGAGGCGCTGACCGGCAAGGCGCAGTCGCTGATGGCCCGGCACACCATCGACGCCGCCGTGCTGGGGCAGCGGCCGGGGGCGACGCCGACCGCCGTCCTGGCTCGCCGGCTGCACCTGGACGACCCGCACGTCGACGCCAAGGCGGCGGTGGTGCAGGCCGTGGGGTCGGCGAACGGGGTGCGCGTCGTCCTGCAGCCGGCGTTCGGGATGGCGACCCTGGTCGGGGCGGCCGGCGACCTGGACCTCGTGGAGCTGCTGGTCACGTCGCTGCTGCTGCAGGCGACCCGGGCGATGGCCGCGGTGACCCGGCACGGCGGGGCACGGGTCCGGTCGGCGTCCTTCCGCCGGGGATTCCTGTACTCGTTCGCGCAGCGGATCGGCGAACGGCTGGACGGCGCGCGGGATCAGGCGACCGCCGACGCGGCCGCCACCTACGGCGCGGCGCTGGTGCCGGTGCTCGCCGAACGCGAGCGCGCGGTCGAGGCGGCGGTCAGCGAGCTGTTCCCGCGGCTGCGGCGGCGCAACGGCCCGACCGTGGACCCGGCCGGGTGGCACGCCGGGCGCCGGGCCGCCGACGACGCCGACCTCGGCGGAGGTCCGCGCCCGCTGGCCGCCGGCCGCTGAGGGCGCCCGGCCGGCCGCCGCGGATCAGAGCAGCGCGTCCAGCAGCACACCCGCCTCGCGCAGCAGACCCGCCTGCAGCATCTGGTCAGCGGCGGTGGTGTGCCACCCCGCGACGTACAGCAACCGCTCCGCGGGGGAATCGTCCAGCGAGGCCGTCACCGCGACCAGCCCCGCCTGAGCCACTGCCCTGCACGCCAAGGTCTCCATGACCGGCCCCTCTCGTCCGTGTCCTTCCGAAGTCGGCAGGGAGCGCGCAGAACTGGAGCGGTTCCCCCGGGCGGGGCGGAATCGGCCGGTTCTCTCCCTCGTTCGGGTCACGCCGGGTCTGCCAGGCTGGCGCGCTGTGGACCTCGCCGCACACCCGCCCGACCGGGACGCCCTCCGCGCGCTGCTGGCGGAGGTGCACCTGATGGCGCCCGAGCGGCTCGCCGAGCGGATCGCCGTGCACGCCCGGCGGCTCGGGGTCGGCGAGACCGTCGTCTACCTGGCCGACTACGAGCAGCAGGCCCTGCTGCCGCTGGCCGGCCCCGGGGTCGCCGCGCGACAGCAGCTCAGCGTCGACGGTTCGCTCGCCGGGCGCTGCTTCCGCCGGGCCGAGACGATGCGCAGCGCTCCGTCCAGCGGCCTGCAGCGGCTGTGGATCCCGCTGCTGGACGGCGTGGAGCGGCTGGGCGTCGTGGAGTTCGTCACCACCGAGGTCACCGACGCGCTGGCCCGGGAGGCCACCACCTACGTCTCCCTCGTCGCCGAGCTGCTGGTGGTCACCGACGCGTACACCGACCTCTTCTCCCGGCTGCGGCGGCGCAAGCCGCTCGGCCTGGCGGCCGAGATCCAGTGGGAGCTGCTGCCGCCGCTGACGTTCGCGACCGACCGGATGGTGATCTCCGGAGCGCTGGAGCCGGCGTACCAGATCGGCGGGGACAGCTTCGACTACGCCGTCAACGGCCCGACCGTCGACCTCATCGTGCTCGACGCGGTCGGCCACGGCCTCCCCGCCGCGTTGCTGTCCACGGCGGCGATCGGCGCCTACCGGCACGCCCGGCGGGACATGTTCGACCTGCCCGACATCGCCGCGGCGATCAGCGCGGTCATCGCCGGGCAGTTCCCGGGCAGCCAGTTCGCCACCGCGGCCATCGCCCGGCTGGACCTGGACACCGGTCAGCTGCGGTGGGTGAACGCCGGGCACCCCGATCCGCTGATCGTCCGCGACGGCGCGCTGGCCCGGCCGCCGTGGTGCCGGCCCGACCCGCCGCTGGGGCTGCAGCAGCGCAGGCCCCGGGTGTGCGAGGTGACCCTGCACCCCGGCGACCGGGTGCTCTTCTACAGCGACGGGATCGTGGAGGCCCGCTCCCCCGACGGTGAGTTCTTCGGCGAGGAGCGGCTGGCCGACTTCGTCATCCAGGCGGACGCCGAGGGGGACCAGGCGCCGGAGACGCTGCGCCGGCTGATGCGGCACGTCCTGAGCCACCAGGCCGACCAGCTCCAGGACGACGCCAGCATCGTCGTCCTGGAGTGGCTGACCGGCTCGCCCCCGCAGCTGCTGCCCTGACCGCGGCGGCCCCCGGGTGGTGGCCGCCCGCGGTCAGGCCGGGCCGAGCCTGGCCAGCCGCAGAACGATCCGCTCGCCCAGCCCGCGCACGTAGCCGACCGGGTCCGGGCCGGTCGGCATGACCTGCACGTGCTCGATGCCCACCGCGGCGTAGCCGGCCATCGCCGCGAGGAACCCGTCCGGGTCGCCGATCGGATCGGGGCCGCCGAGGACCGTCCTGCGGATCGCCGCCGGATCGCGGCCGACCGCGTCGCAGTGGCCGGCCAGGACGTCGAGCTTGCGTGCCACCTCCTGCGGCCCGGTGGCGAAGAGGTTGCAGGCGTCGGCGTACTGGGCCACCAGCCGCAGCGTCTTCTTCTCCCCGCTGCCGCCGACGAGGATCGGCGGGTGCGGCTGCTGCAGCGGCCGCGGCGCGGAGAGCACGTCCAGCGTCGTGACGATCTTGGCGAGCAGCCCCGGGTGGCGGTAGGTGACCCCGGTGACGAGCAGCCCGAGCCGGATCCGCTCGGTCTGCCCGGCGAGGAACCCCAGCGTGGTGTACCCCTCCAGCATCGGGTCCTGGGCGGTGGCCAGCTGCTCCATCTGGAACCAGTGGTCCATCAGCGTGAACCAGTCGGCGCCGCCCTGCTCCGCGGTGCGCGGTGACCGCCACCGTGGATGCCCAGGCGCATGACCGCGATCTCCTGACCGTGCGTGAGGTGGTGGCCGGCCACGGCTCGGACGCCGATCGTCGCACCCCACCGTGCCGCGGGCATCCCCGCTGCCGCCGCAGCGGCCTACCGTGGCGTCATGCCCAGCGACCGGCCCGACCGCCCGGAGGGCGCGCCGGTCGGACGGCGGGTCGTGCTGGGGCTGCTCGGGCTCGGCGCGCTGGGCATCGTGGGCGGCTCGACCCTGCAGAACGGGCTGAGCGCCGTCCTCGGCCCGCTGGAGACCCGCGACCCCACGGGCCTGCTGGGCCTGCTGCCCGCCGGCGAGACCTTCCGCTTCTACTCGGTCACCGGCGCCGTCGACGCGCCCACCGACCGGGCCTACCGGCTGACCGTGTCCGGGTTGGTCGGGCACCCGGCGCGGCACACGCTCGACGACCTGCGGGCGATGCCGCAGACCCGGCTGGTCCGCGACTTCCAGTGCGTGACCGGTTGGCGGGTGCGCGCGGTCCCCTGGGTCGGTGTGCAGCTGGGCCACCTGCTCGACCTCGCCGGCCCCACCCGCCGCGCCACGGCCGTGCGGTTCACCTCGTTCGACGGCAGCTACACCGAGAGCCTGACGCTCGAGCAGGCCCGCCGGCCCGACGTCCTGGTGGCGCTGCGGATGCTGGACGGTCCGGTCAGCCACGACCACGGCGGGCCGGTGCGGCTCTACGTGGCACCCATGTACGGCTACAAGAGCATCAAGTGGATGTCGGGCATCGAGCTGACCGAGGACGTGCGACCGGGCTACTGGGAGAACCGCGGGTACTCCGTCGATGCCTGGGTGGGCTCCTCCAACGGGCGCACCGATGAGCCCGTCGGCTGATCCGCCGGCGGATCCGGTCGCGGGACCGGGGGCGGAGCTGCCCCGCTTCAGCCGGGCGGTGCGCTGGGTGCACGCGGCGGTCGGCACGCTCATGCTGCTCTGCATCGCGACGGCGGCGGTGCTCTACGTCAGCCCGCTGGCCGTCCTGGTCGGGCACCGCGACGTGGTCGAGCTGGTGCACGTGTGGAGCGGCTACGCGCTGCCGGTTCCGCTGCTCGCCGGCCTCGCCTCCGGCAGCTACCGGGCCGACCTGCGCCGGCTCGACCGGTTCGGTCCGCACGACTGGCGGTGGCTGCGCTCGCGCACCCGCCGCGACGGCCGCATCCCGGTCGGCAAGTTCAACGCCGGGCAGAAGCTGAACGGGTCGCTGAGCGCCGGGTCGATCGCCGTCCTGCTGCTCAGCGGGTCGGTGATGTACTCCCCCGGGCTGGCTCCGCTGGACTGGCGCACCGGCGCGACCTTCGTGCACGACTGGTTCGCGCTGGCCGTGGGGCTGCTCGTCATGGGGCACGTCAGCTTCGCCGTGCGCGACCCGGTCGCCCTGCGCAGCCTGCGCACCGGCACCGTTCCGCCGGGCTGGGCCCGCCGGGAGCACGGCGCCTGGGCCGCCGAGGTCACCGGCGCCGCTGCCGGCCCGCCGGAGCAGCGGCCCGGCAGCTGACCGCCGCAGTCACGTGATCTCGCGGTGCAGCAGTCGCCAGACGCCGGCCGCCAGCGGGAGCAGGATCCACCAGACCGTCGTGGCGAGCAGCTGCAGCCATTCCACGCCGGCGATCGAGTGCCGGAACAGCGGATCCTGCGAGGCGCTCAGGTCGATCCAGCCAGCCTTGTCCCGCAGCCCGTCCACCATGGAGAAGAGCAGGGTGAAGGCCGTCGGCAGGACGGCGTAGGCCACGATCGCGGCGGCGGTGTTCATCAGCAGCGTGCCCACGGCGAGGCCCTGCAGCAGCGACAGCGCCACGAACAGCAGCGTGTCCCCCACGCCGCGGAGCCCGTAGGCCCACGACCCGGTCCCCTCCAGCCATGCGGAGCCCGCCACGTTCGCCGCGGCGGCGAGCGCGAGGGTCAGCACGACGGACGCCACCCCGAGGATCCCGGTCGCGGCGAACTTGGCGGCCAGGACCCGGCCGCGCCGCGGCTCCAGGGTGTGCGTGACCAGACCGGTGCGCTGCGTCCACTCACCGGTCACCGCCATGATGCCCAGCAGCGGGAGCAACAGCGCCTGCGGCAGGACCGTCACGTTGACGAGGTGCTCGAAGGTCAGGCCCGACGCGTCGGTGGTGAACAGGTACAGCAGCACCGCGCCGGCGGTGACCAGGGCGATGCCGGCCAGCAGCCAGGCGCCGGACCGGGTGTCGAGGAGCTTGCGGAGCTCCACCCGCACCAGGCGGGTCATCGGGATGCCGGCCGATCCTGCGCGCAGCGGAACCCCGGGGGAGGTGGTGAGAGCGGTCATGCCGAGACCTCGTCCCGTGCGTGGGCGGTCAGCTGGAGGAACATCTCTTCGAGGCCGGCGCCGTCGGCGGCGCGCAGCTCGGTCAGCACGGCACCGGCTGCGGCCGCCGCCCGGCCGACGTGGTCGATGGAGGCGTCGACGAGCAGGCTGCCGTCGGATCTCGCCGTGTGCCCGAGGCCGGCGGAGGTTAATGCCGCGACGAGGACGCCGGCGTCCGGGCTGCGCACCACGGTGCCCGCGCCGGCCAGCATCGCCTCCTTGGCGCCCTGGGCGACGATCCGGCCGCCGCCGATGATCACCAGCTCGTCGGCGATGACCTCGATCTCGCGCAACAGGTGCGAGGACAGCAGCACGCTGCCGCCGCGGTCGGCGAACCGTCGCAGCAGGCCGCGCATCCAGTGGATGCCGCCGGGATCGAGCCCGTTCGCCGGCTCGTCGAGGATCAGCACCTCGGGGTCGGCGAGCAGCGCGTGCGCGATCCCGAGTCGCTGCCGCACGCCGAGCGAGTAGTTGCCGACGCGTCGCCGGCCCTCCTCGGCGGTGAGGCCGACGAGGTGCAGCATCTCCTCCACCCGGGACCGGGGAAGGCCCATCAGCGCTGCGCCGAGGGTGAGCACCTCCCGGCCGGTGCGGCCGGGATGCGCGGCCGCGGCGTCGAGCAGCACACCGACGTGCCGCCCGGGGTTGCGCAGCCGTGCGTAGGGGAGGCCGAGGACGGTCGAGGAGCCGCTGGTCGGCGGCGTGAGGCCGACCAGCATCCGCATCGTGGTGGACTTGCCGGCCCCGTTCGGGCCGAGGAACCCGGTGACGGTTCCCGGGCGGACGGTGAAGGAGACCGAGTCGACGGCGGTGGTGCCGCCGTACCGCTTGGTGAGCTGCTCTACGCGGATCATGACCGGAGCCTGCGGGCCGCGCAGGCGGTGGCACATCGGCCGCGGGTCGACCGGTGCCCGACCGAGGTCGATGTCCACCGCCGACTTTGGTCGGTGGTCGGCGGCCGCCGCGCCGCTCTACGCTCCACCGGTGGGCACCCCGGCCGGTCGCGCCGAGCCACCTGGCAGGTCGCTGCAGCCGACCTGGCGCGCCACGCTGTTCGCGGCGGCCACCGGCTGCCTCTGGCTGGTCGTCGCCACCGACCAGTGGGGGTCGGCGCGAGCGCTGTTCTGGATCGACGTCGCGCTCGGGATCACGTCGATGGTGGTTCTGCAGTTCCGCCGTCGCTGGCCGCTGGGCACCGCCGTCCTGACCTCGGTGACGACGGCGGCCTCGGCGAGTGCCATCGGCGCCTGGGTGGTCTGCCTGGCCTCGCTGGCGACCCGCCGGCAGTGGCGGGAGATCCTGCCGACGGCGGTGCTGGCCACCGCGACCGGCCAGGTGCTGTACGAGATCGAGCCGACCCAGACCCTCCCCTGGTACGCCAACCTGATCTTCACCGCGCTCACCACCGCGGCCGTCGTCGCCGTCGGCATGTACGTCGGCGCGCGGAGAGACCTCCTGGACTCGCTGCGCGACCGGGCCGAACGCGCCGAGCGGGAGCAGGCCCTGCAGGTGGCCGCGGGGCGGGCGAACGAGCGGACCCGCATCGCCCGCGAGATGCACGACGTCCTGGCGCACCGCATGTCGCTGGTGGCCGTGCACGCCGGTGCGCTCGCCTACCGCACCGACCTCGGCCCGGCCCAGATCCGGGAGACCGCCGACATCATCCGGGCCAACTCCCAGCGCGCCCTGGCCGACCTGCGGGAGATCCTCGGTCTGCTGCGGGACACCGAGCAGGACGTCGACGCCGCCGGCCACCGGCCGCAGCCGACCCTCGACGACCTCGGCACGCTGCTGGAGGAGGAGCGCGCCGCCGGCGCCCGCATCACGCTGCGGTCCGACCTCGACGACCTGGACGAGCTGCCGGCGTCGATGGGCCGCAGCGCCTACCGGATCGTCCAGGAGAGCCTGACCAACGCCCGCAAGCACGCGCCGCACGCCGCGGTCACCGTCGAGCTGACCGGTCGGCCGGGCAACGGCCTGGACGTCTGCGTCCGCAATCCCGTCCGGGTGGGCGGTCAGGACGTGAGCACGGACGGCGCCGGTTTCGGCCTGATCGGGCTGGCCGAGCGCGCGGCGGCCAGCCATGGCCGCTTCCACCACGGGCTGACCGCCGACGGCGACTTCACCATCCGGGCCTGGCTGCCGTGGGACCAGTGAGCGACGGGCCGATCCGGGTCGTCCTCGTCGACGACGACCCGCTGGTCCGCGCCGGGCTCGGCCTCATGCTCCGCGGGGCTCCGCAGCTGGAGATCGTCGGCGAGGCCGGCGACGGCGCCGAAGCCCTCGAGGTCATCGCCCGGACGCGCCCGGACGTGGTGCTGATGGACATCCGGATGCCGCGGATGGACGGGCTGGCCGCCACCGAGCGCATCTGCCGGCAACCCCAGCCACCGCACGTCATCGTGCTCACCACCTTCGACGCCGACGACTACGTCGTCCGGGCGCTGGCCAGCGGCGCCACCGGCTTCCTGCTCAAGGACACGTCGCCGCCGATGATCGTGGAGGCCATCCAGAAGGTCGCCGCCGGGGAGCCGATGCTCTCGCCGAGCGTGACCGCCCAGCTGATCCGCAGGATCGTCGACGCCCCCGCCAGCGGCACCGTCGCGGACCGGGCGAGGGCCGCGGCGTCCCGGCTGGCGCAGCTCAGCGAACGCGAACGGGACGTCGCCGTCGCCGTCGGGCGCGGCAGGTCCAATGCCGAGATCGGGACCGAGCTCTACATGAGCGTGGCCACCGTCAAGGCCCACGTGTCCCACATCTTCGCCAAGCTGGGGGCGGCCAACCGCGTGCAGATCGCGATCTGCGTGCACGAGGCCGGCCTCGTCTGACCGCAGCCCATCATCCGCCGGCCACGGCGCCGGCCGGACAGGAGACGGGAGCCCGCCATGCGCGTCCTGGTGGTCGAGGACCAGCCGAAGATGCAGCTGCTGCTGTGCCGCGGGCTGCAGGAGGGCGGCTACGCCGTCGACGCCGTCGCCGACGGCCCCTCGGCGCTGCACCAGGCCACGGAGGCCTGCTACGACGCGATCGTGCTGGACGTCATGCTGCCCGGGCTGGACGGGTTCGAGGTGCTGCGCAGGCTCCGCGCGGCCGAACGGTGGACGCCGGTCCTCATGCTGACCGCCCGGGACTCGGTGCCCGACCGCGTCCGCGGCCTGGACGGCGGAGCCGACGACTACCTCGTCAAGCCCTTCGCGTTCAGCGAGCTGCTCAGCCGGCTGCGGGCGGTCATCCGCCGGGGGCGGCCCGCCCGGCCGGTGGTCCTGAGCTGCGGGCCGCTGACCCTGGACCCGGCGACCCGCACCACGGCGGTCGGCGGGACCGACGTGGCCCTGTCGCCGCGGGAGTTCGCTCTGCTGGAGGCGCTGATGGACCGGCGCGGTGCCGTCGTCACCCGTACCGAGCTGCTGGACCGGGTCTGGGACTCCTCCTACGACGGCGTCTCCAACGTCGTGGACGTGTACGTGCGCAACCTGCGGGACAAGATCGACCGGCGGTTCGGCGTGCAGCTGATCCACACGGTGCGGGGGGCGGGCTACCGCGTCACCGAGAGCCCGTGAGCCCGGCGGAAGCTGCCTGATGCGGGGAAGGGAGTCTCCGGCCGATCACGGTCCGTAATCGCCTTCATCCAGTTCTCATGTGACTCTCAGGAAGTCGACATCCGGAAGCGGGTACCGTTGATCGGTTCGTTGTCCTGCGCCCCTGCGTCGCCCTAGATTCCGCACCACCGCGGGAGACTCCGCCCGGAGGATCCGCGGCGGACCACCCGGGGGCGGGCTGTGGCCGGCGTATTGCTGACGGGCATTGCAGGGTTCATCGGAAGTCATGTCGCCGAGGTCCTGGCCGACAGTGGCTGGGCGGTGCGCGGTGTCGACGCGTTCACCGACACGTACTCCCCGCAGCAGAAGCGGGACAACGTCGCGGCCCTGTCCGGCCGGGCAGCCGTGGACGTCCGTACCGCCGACCTCGCGCGGGACGACCTGGCCGAGCTGCTGGACGGCGTCGACGCGGTCGTGCACCTCGCCGGCGAGCCCGGTGTCCCGGCGTCCTGGGGCACGGCGTTCGGCACCTACGTGGAACGCAACATCATCGCCACGCAGCGCCTGCTCGAGGCGGCGACCGCAGCCGGGGTGCGCCGGTTCGTCTACGCCTCCAGCTCCTCCGTCTACGGCCCGGCGGACCGACCGCTGCTGGAGACCGAGGCACCCCGCCCGCTCAGCCCGTACGGCGCGACCAAGCTCGCCGCCGAGGTCCTGGTCGGCGCGTACGCCCAGGAGCGGGGCCTGTCCACGGTCTCCCTCCGGTACTTCTCGGTGTACGGACCCCGGCAGCGGCCGGACATGGCGACGCACCGGTTCATCGAGGCGCTGCTGGACCACCGTCCCCTGCCGGTCTTCGGCGACGGCCGGCAGGCCCGCGACTTCACCTACGTCGGCGACGTCGTCGCGGCGACCTGCGCGGCGCTCACCGCTCCCGTGCCCAGCGGTTCGGTGTTCAACGTGGCGAGGGGCGAGCCGGTCCAGGTGTGCGAGCTGATCGCCATCCTCGCCGAGGAGCTCGGAGTCACCCCGCGCCTGGAACACCGGCCGGAACGGGCCGGCGACAGCCCGCGGACGGAGGGGTGCGCGGACGCCGCGCGTGACCTGCTGGCCTGGGCGCCGGTCACCGGGCTCCGCGAGGGCCTGCGCCGCCAGGCCCAGTGGCACCTGCGGCGGCGAGCGGCGGAGCCACCGGGCCCTGCCGCGCCCGCCCAGCCGTACGCCTCGGTCGCCGGGCGGCAGGTCCAGCCGTGAACGGATCCCGGGAACCGCGGCTGCTCATCTACTCCCAGGACGGTTTCGGCCTGGGCCACCAGCGCCGCACGACGCTGCTCGCCGACGAGTTCCTGCGCAGCCGCCCGGAAGCCAGCGTGCTGACCGTGTCCGACTCGCCGCTGGGCAAGTTCTTCTCCTCCGCGACCGGGCACGACTACTGCAAGCTCCCGTCGGTCCGCAAGGTGGGGCCCGGCGACTGGCGGCCGGTCTCGTTGTCCTCCTCGTTCGCCGACGTCCTGGACGTCCGGCGCGCGATGCTGCGGACCACGGTCGAGGCCTTCCGCCCCGACGTGGTGCTGGTCGACCACATGCCGCACGGCGCGATGGGTGAGCTGATCCCGACCCTGGAGATGCTGCGCGACGAGCCGACCGCCGTGGTCCTCGGGCTG
This sequence comes from Modestobacter sp., assembly GCA_025933855.1. Taxonomy (GTDB): domain Bacteria; phylum Actinomycetota; class Actinomycetes; order Mycobacteriales; family Geodermatophilaceae; genus Modestobacter. Next base: position 11,800 of record JAICZD010000006.1, read on the forward strand.
CGGGACATCCTCGACGCACCGGCGGTCGTCCGGGAACGCTGGCGGCTGGAAGGTGCCTACGAGGCGGTCGAGCGGTACTACGACCGGGTCCTGGTGTACGGCTCCGCCGACGTCTTCGACGTCGCCGCGGAGTACGGCTGGCCCGACGGAGCGAGATCGAAGATCCGGTACTGCGGCTACGTCTGCGCTGCACCGCCGCCGGACGTGGCCGAATCCGTGCGGTCCCGGTACCTCAGCGGGGACGGCGACGGTCACCTCGTCGTCGCCATGGCCGGCGGCGGCGCCGACGCCTACCCCTTCTTCGACACCCTGCTGGATGCGGTGCAGCCGCTGCAGCAGGCCGGCCCCTGCCACCTCGTCCTGGTCACCGGGCCCTTCCTGCCCGCGGAGCGCGGCCGTGACCTGCTGCGCCGGGCGCAGGGCATGCCGGTCGACATCCTGACCGCGGTGTCGGACACCGTCCGGTACGCCGCCTCCGCCGACCTGGTGGTGGCGATGGCCGGGTACAACACCACAGCGGAGATCCTGTCGATCGGCACGCCGGCGCTGCTGGTGCCCCGTCCCGGCCCGAGCGCGGAGCAGCAGATGCGCGCCCGGCTGTTCGCCGAGCGGGGCTGGGTGGACTGGCTCCGGCCGCAGGACCTGACCGCCCCGGCGCTCGGGAAGGCCATCCACCGGGCGCTGCACCGACCGCGGCCGACGACTCCGGTGTGCCCTCCGGACCTGGCCGGGCGGACGGTGGGCACCGCCCGGTTGATCGAGTCGCTGAACGAGACGCGGTCCGGGCCGGCCCCGGTCGTGCCGCGTCCCGCGGGCCCGATGCAGCCGGACCGGGGCGTCCGGAGCCTCCGTGACGACGACTACCTGCTGGCGTGACGATGTCCTGCGGAGTTGCTGTCGAGGGCCGTGCGGCGCTCGATCGCGCCCTCGCGGCGTCGGACGGACCGGGTCCGGTCGCCGAGTTCCTGGACGCCGTCGCACCCGACGAGGTGCTCGCCGCCGTCCGGCGCTGCCTGCCGCCGGGTCATCCGGGTGTGCTCCTGCAGCTGGTCCGCGCGAAGCTGAAGCCCGGTCGCAAGCTCACCGTCGAGTACGGCGTCGGGTTGGCCGGCGGCCGGGAGCGGCGCATCTGCGTCACCTGGGTGGTCGCCGGGGCGACCGCGCCGGGCCCGGCGGCCGACGGCGAGGCGGAGGCGCGACGGCGCGGCGTGCTCGCGCCGTTCTCCCGGGCGTGGGTGGTGTCGGACGACGAGCGGATGAGCGCCTGCCTGGCGCCGGTGGACGGCGCCTTTCCGCAGCTGGCGCGATGGCACGACCGGGTCCACCTCGCCGGCGTGCTGCGGGCTGCCGGCGGCGCGGCCGGCCTCGGCGACCTGGCCGCCGCGGACCTCACCGTGGACGCGGTCCGGTACCGCCCCGGACAGCGCCACGTGCTGCGGATCGGCGTCGGCGGCAGCGGGCCGGCCTGGTTCGCCAAGGTCTACCGGGACGACACCGGCCGGCGTGCGGTCGCCGCGGCCGCCTGGACGACCACCGCACTCGCGGCTGGGGGCGCGGTTCCGGTCGCCGCCCGGCGGGCGGCCGGCCGTTACCTGGCGGCCGACCGGGTCGCGGTCTGGCCGGCCGTTCCCGGCAGCTCGCTGGCGGCGACGATCGCCGCCTCGGGTTCCGCCGCCGGGGACGTCGTGCGGGCGGCCGGGTCCGCGCTGCGGCAGCTGCACGACGCGCCGTCCGCGGCGGAACTGCCGGCCTGCCCGGACGCCGTCGGGCAGGCCTGCGCGACGCTGCGGACGGCGGAGCTGCTCGACGTCCTGGCGCCACCGGTCGGGGTGCTCCTGCGACGGGAGGTCGGCCGCGCCCTGGAACTGCTGGCAACCCTGCCGCCGGAGCCGGCCACGGTCACGCACGGCGACTTCAAGTCCGACAACCTGCTGGTCAGCGGCTCCCGCGTGCACCTGCTGGACTTCGACCGGTTCGGCCGCGGGGACCCGGCCGCGGACGTCGGGAACTTCCTGGCCGACCTCCGCTGGTGGAGCGACGGGGACGGCCCGGAGGCGGCTGGGCTGCACCGCGCCTTCCTCGACGGGTACGGCGGGGAACCACCCGCCCGGATGGCCCGCGCCCGGGTGTACGACGGGCTGTCGCAGCTGCGGATGGCCGCCCGGCGGGTGCCGATCCAGGACCCGGACTGGGACCGCCGGGTGACCGGCGCGGTCGGCGTCGCCGCGGCCACCCTGTCCGGAGCCCGGTGACCGTGGCCGCTCCCGCCCGGCCCGACGGAGCCTTCCGGCTGGACCCGGCGCTGCCCGGGCTCGCCGCCGCGCTGTCGGCCCATCCACCCGGAACGGCGGTCGAGGACCGCTGCCGGGTCCGGTCCGTCGACTGGGCTCCCCGGCGCCGCTGCCGGGTGGTCCAGGAGGTCCGCGGACCGGCGCGCACCACGCTGCTGGCCTACGAGGTGACACCCGCCGGAACGGCGGTCCGCGGGCCGGCGGACGACCCCGGTCTGCCCGGGCTGGGCGCCGCGCTGAGCCCGGATCGGGTCCGGCACCGGCTCGCCGCGGTCTGCCGGGCGCCGGTCGGCGCGTGCCGGGCCACGCCGGTGGCCCACCGCCCCGGAAGCCGCGCCGTGGTGGCCTACGACGTCGAGGCGGGATCCGGTCGGGACAGGCTCTACGCCAAGTTGCTCGCCGACGGGCCGGACCGGTACGCGGCCGCCGCCACGGCCCTCACCGGCGCCGCGCGCCGGCGGAACGCGCCCGCGCCGGTGCCCGAGGTCCTCGCCGTGTGGAGCGACCTTGGTGCCGTCGTCTCGCGGGCGGCCCCCGGGCGGGCGCTCTCCGACGTCCTCCGGGAGGAGACGCTGGCCGAGCGCGCGGCCCTGCGGTACGCCGGCCTCCTGGGCCGGCTGCTCGCCGGCGTGCACGGCACACCCGGCGGCCCGCTGCCGCGCTGGACGGCGGAGGACGAGCTGACCGCACTGGAGCCGCTGCTGACCCCGGCCTGGCACGCGGATGCCGCGACCGGGCGGTCGCTCGCCGCACTCGTCGACCGCCTGGCCGACGCCGTGCCGGCCGACGGCGACCCGGTCCTCGCGCACGGCGCCTTCCGCACCGGGCAGGTGCTCGCCGACGGCGGCGCGCTGACCCTGCTGGACCTGGACACGGTGGCCGGCTCGGACCCCGCCCGCGACGCCGGCAACGCCCTGGCCTACCTGGAGTGGGCGGCGGTGCGGGGCGTGCTCCGCCCGGACCTGGCCGCCGCGCTGCAGGAGTCCTTCGCCGCCGGCTACGCCGAGTGCCGGGCGGCGCTGGCCGACGGGCCGCTCGCCTGGTGGTCCGCGGCGGCGATGGCCAAGATCGCCGGCCGCCGCTTCCGCTCCCTCGCCACGGCGGAGTGGCACCGGGTGCCCGACCTGCTGCGGTGCGCCGCCGCGCGCCTGGGCCCGGCCGGTGGCCGGGGGGACGGCGCACTGCCCGCCCCGCCGGCGATCGACCTGCTGGCCGAGCAACTCCGCGCGCGGACCCCGGGCGCCGGGCAGGTCCGCGTCCTGCAGGCACGGACGCTGGCCGAGGCGCCGGGACGGCGCCGCACCGTCCGGTACGAGGTCGAGGGGCTCGCCCCCGACCGCGTCGTTCCGCTGATCGGCAAGACCTACGCCGACCGGCACCGGTCGGCGACCACCGGCGCCACCCTCCGCCTGCTCGGCGAGGTGTTCGCGGCGACGCCGGAACTCGCCGTTCCGGCGCCGGTCTGCGTCCTCCCCGGGCTCCGGACCGTGCTCTACCGGGAGGTCGGCGGCACGGCGGTCGATCGGCTGCCCGCCGGCGCCGCCGCGACCGCCGCCGGCCGGGCCGCCCGCTGGCTGGCCACGCTGCACGCCTCCACGGCCGTGCTCCCGCGGCGCCTGGACCTGGCACACGAGGTCGAGGAGGCCGGGAGCTGGGCCCGGCGCGTGGCCGACGGCGCCCCCGACTTCCGAGAGGCGGCCCGGGCGCTGGCCCGCGGGCTGGCCGCAGCCGCGGTGGACCTGCGGGCCGGGGCCGAGGTGCCCGTGCACAAGGACTTCCACGCCGGGCACGTGCTCGCCGGCCCCGGCGGGATCACCGTCATCGACCTGGACGAGGCGCGGATGGGCGACCCCGTCCTGGACGTCGCGCACTTCACCAGCTACCTCGACGCCGGGACCGACCTCGACGCAGGGGCCGACCTCGACGCCACCCGCCTCGACGTCAGGGCCGAGCCCCGGCTGGCCGAGGTGCGCGCCGCGTTCCTCGACGGCTACGGGCCGCTGCCGGGACCCTGCCCGGACGCGCGGATGGCCTTCTTCTCCGCCTACACCAGCCTGAAGATCGCCAAGCAGCTCGTCACGGGCCGCGGACCGCTGGCCGGCCGGTCGTTCCCGCCCGGCGCGGCCGTGCCGGCGGTCCTGCGGAGGGGGCTGGCGTGCCTGGACGGGTGATGTACCTCGTGCGCAGCTGGCCGCGGCTGTCCCAGACCTTCATCGTGAACGAGATCCTCGAGCAGGAGCGGCTGGGCACCGAGCTCGAGCTGTACAGCCTGACGCACTCCGACGAGCGGCTGGTCCAGCCGCAGGTGGGCGCGGTGGCGGCGACCGTGCAGTTCCTGGACGACCGGCGTCCCCGGCTGGCCGCGCTGCGCGACCACGCGCTCGTCGCCCGGTCGGCACCGCTGGCCTGGGCGCGGACGCTGCTGTTCGCCGCCTCCCGGCCGCAGCTCGCGCGCGGGTACGCCACGCTGTCGACGCTCGGCTGCCTGGCCGCCGCCGTGCGGATGGCCGCCGCGGTGCACCGGGCCCGGCGGTCGGGTGCGCCGGTCGAGCACCTGCACGCCCACTTCGCGCACGACCCGGCCCTCGTCGCGCTGCTGACCAGCCGGCTGACCGGGGTGCCGTACAGCATCACCGCGCACGCGCGGGACCTCTACCAGATCCCGGTGCCCAGCCTGCGCGCCCGCGCCCGCGAGGCGGTGGCGGTGGTGACCTGCTGCGCCGCCAACGTCGACTACCTGCGCTCGGTCCTGCCGGGCCGGCTGCACCCGCGGCTGCGCCTGATCCACCACGGGGTCGCGCTCGACCGGTTCGTCCCGGCGGCGCGGCCCGGCGCCCCGGCGCCGGTCGAGATCCTGTCGGTCGGCCGGCTGGTGGAGAAGAAGGGCTTCCCCGATCTGCTGCTCGCCTGCCGCCGGCTGAAGAGCGCCGGCGTCCCCTTCCGGCTGCGGATCTACGGCGACGGGCCGCTGCGCGCCGAGCTCACCGAACTCCGGGACCGGCTGGACCTGCGGGACGAGGTCGAGCTCGCCGGCGAGCGCGACGGAGCGGAGGTGCTGCGCGCCTACCAGCGCGCCGACGTCTTCGCGCTCACGCCGTGCGTGACCGCCGACGGCGACCGGGACGGCGTGCCCAACGTGATCGTCGAGGCGATGGCGTGCGGTCTGCCGATCGTCACGACCGACGCCGGTGGGGTCACCGAGGCGGTGCGGCACGGGGTCAGCGGGCTGGTGGCCCCGCCGCGGGACGTCGATGCGCTCGCCCGGCACCTCACCGAGCTCGGCACCGACGCCACCCGCCGGCGGGCACTGGGCGAGGCGGGGCGCCGCACGGCCGAGGAGCGCTTCGACGTCCGGTCGGCCGCTCGGCAGCTGTCCCTGGTCTTCGCCGGAGGGCAGCAGCCATGACCCCGTCCCCCCTGCCGGGCACCTCCACGCCGGCCAGCGGTGAGCTCCGCCGGGTCGCGGAGATGACCAGCGCCCGGCTGATGGGGCCGCGGATCGCGGCCGCGCTCGGCGCCGATCGCCCGGTGCCCTGCCACGTGCTCGACGCGAAGTACGAGCCGGGCGCGCGGTGCACCGTCCTCTACCGCGCCGGCGACCGGCTGGTCCGCGGCGACCTGGTGGACGGCGGCCCCGGAGCCCCGGAGGTCCGGCTGTCCCCCTTTCCCGGCGATCCCGACCTCCCCGGGCTCGCCACCGCCGCCGACCCGGCGCGGCTGCGGAGCGCGCTGCGCGACGCGCTGCCCGGCGGCGGACCGGTCCTGCGCTGCCGGGTGGACCTGCTGCGCTACCGGCCCGGCCGGCGGGCGACCCTGGCCGTCCGGCTGCGCGGGCCCGCTGCGGCGGCGGGCCGGCCGGAGCAGCGGCTGGTGGTGAAGAGCTACCACGACGGCCGCAAGGCGGCGGCGGTCGCGGCGGAGGCCGTCCTGCTCGACGCCACCGTGGACCCCGCGGCGCCACTGCGCTTCGCGCCGGTCCGCGGGCACGCGCCGGAGCTGGCCCTGGTCGTGCAGGAGCACGTGTCCGGCGTCCACCTCGACGACGTGCTGACCGTCCGGGGTGCGCGAGCGGCGGAGGCCCTCCGGCGGGCGGCTGCCGCACTGGCGGCACTGCACCGCCAGCCGGTGGTGAGCAGCCGGACGCGCGCCATCGACCGCGAGCTCGCCCGGTTCCGGGCCCGCGCCTCGCGGGTGGCCGAGGTGGACGCCGCGGCCGGTGCGGCGCTGCTCGACCTCGCGGCCCGGCTCGCTGCGACGGCGCGGGACGTTCCGGCCGGGGTGGTCGGGCTGGTGCACGGGGACTGCAAGCCCAGCCAGTTCCTGCTGCGGGAGGAGGACGTCGTGCTCCTCGACCTGGATTCCTGCGGGCGGGCCGACCCGGCCGGCGACGTGGGCACCTTTCTGGCGACGTTGCGCCAGCACGGCCTGCGCCGGTCGCTCGCGCGGCGGGGGTCCGCGGCAGCGGCCGGTCCGGACGAGGCGCCGGCGGAGCTGTTCCTCGCCGCGTACGTGGCGGCGACCGGCGGAGCCGGCAACGCCGACGTGCGGCGCCGGATCACCTGGTACGAGGCCGTCGCCGCCGAGCGCAAGGCGCTGCGGAGCTTCGCCCGGGCGCCCCGGTCACCGTTGACCCGCGCGCTCGTCCACCACGGGCACGCGTGCCTCGACCGGCTGGACGGCGCCCGGTGAGCGCCATCCGGTCGGCGACGGCGGGGGTGCCGGCGGACACCAAGGCCCCGGAGAAGCCGTCGCTGCAGCGGGTGGGCCTGTCGGACTACCGCCGCGGGTTCGCGCTGCTGCGCCGGTACCACGGTGGACGGCGGCCGTTCCTGCTCGGCGCGCTGCTGCTGCTGGTGGAAGCGCTCGCCGCCGTCGTCGAGCCCATTCCGATCGCCTACCTGATCGACTACCTGCAGGGCCGCGCCGCCGCCCTGCGCGACCTGGGCTGGCCGTCCTTCGGCTGGTCCGAGCGCACCGCCACGCTGACCCTGCTGGTGCTCGGCATCGTCGCGCTGGCCGCGGTCAACAGTGCGGCCGACTCCCTCGCCGAGGTGTTCCTCGCCCGCGGCGGCCGGGTGCTCGGCTACAACGTGCGCGTCGCGATGTACTCGCACCTGCAGCGGCTGTCGCTGGCCTACCACGACAAGCGCCGCACCGGTGACGTGCTGACCCGGGTCACCGGGGACGTCCTGGTGGTCGAGGACTTCGTCGTCAAGTCGTTGAGCAACCTGCTCGGCAGCTTCCTGGTGCTGGTGGGCACGGTCGCGGTGCTGCTGTGGCGGGAGTGGACCGTCGCGCTCGTCGCGGTGGTGGTGATACCGACGCTGGCGCTGGTCTCGGACTACTTCTCCCGGCGGATCAAGGCCGTGTCGAAGACCCAGCGGGCCCGGGAGGGCGAGCTGGCGTCCACCACGCAGGAGATGCTGACGTCGATCCGGCTGGTGCAGAGCTACGGCCGGGGCAGCGTGGACCTGCAGCGGTTCACCGAGCAGACCGACCAGAGCATGCGGGCGGCCGTCGGCGTGGCGACGGTGCAGGCGCAGTTCAGCTTCGTCATCGCGCTGCTGGAAGCGGCCGCCATCTCCGCGATCGTCTGGATCGGGGTGCTGCTGGTCGACCGCAACGCCATCTCCGTCGGCACCCTGGTGTTCTTCATCCTGGTCGCGCAGAACATGTTCAAGCCCTCGCGCAAGATCGTCAGCGAGTGGTACAAGGTCGGCAAGGTGCTGGCCAGCGTCGACCGGGTCGCCGACCTGCTGGACCTGGTGCCCGCGGTGGAGGACTCCCCCGACGCCCGGCCGGCTCCCGCCCTGACCGGTTCGCTGGCCTTCCGCGACGTCACGTTCGCCTACCATGCCGAACCCGGCGACGACGCGCCGCCCGTCCTCCGCGACGTCAGCTTCCAGCTGCGGCCGGGAGAGGTGGTGGCGCTCGTCGGGCGCAGCGGGGCGGGCAAGAGCACCGTCGCGCAGCTCGTGCCGCGGCTCTACGACCCCGACGACGGCGCCGTCCTCGTCGACGGGGTCGACGTCCGTGAGTACACCCTGGAGTCGCTGCGCGCGCAGGTGAGCCTGGTCCTGCAGGACACCGTCCTGCTCAGCGGCACGCTGGCCGAGAACATCGGCTACGGCATCGACGGGGCCACGGCGGACCAGATCGAGCGCGCAGCCCGCTTCGCGAACGCGCACGACTTCATCGAGAGCCTGCCGAAGGGCTACGACACCGAGCTCGGCGAGCGCGGGGCGACCCTGTCCGGCGGGCAGCGGCAGCGCATCTCCATCGCCCGTGCCTTCATCCGGCGGGCACCGATCCTGGTGCTCGACGAGCCGACGACCGGCCTGGACGCGGACTCGACCCGCCTGGTCGTCGGCGCGCTGCGGACGCTGATGTCCGGTACCACCACGATCGTCATCTCCCACGACCCGACCCTGGTCCGGTGTGCCGACCGGGTCCTGGTGCTCGAGGACGGCCGGGTCGCCGAGCAGGGCACCCACACCGAGCTGCAGGCCGCCGGCGGGCGCTACGCCCAGCTGATGAGGGGCTGGTACGAGCGGTACGAGGCGTACCCCGAGCCGGTGGACGGCGCGCCGCCGGCCCGTCATTCCCCGGAGTACCTCGCCCTCCGGTCGGCCGAGGGGCGGCCCTGATGCCGGCAGCGGTGGTCGAGACCGTCCGCGGGCCGCTCGGCGTGGCGGTGTCCCGGCGGTCACCCCTGGTCGCGGCGGCGCTCGAGGAGGAGCAGGCCTGGACGACGGCGCAGGTCTGGGCCGCCCGGGCGGTTCCGGACGCCGCTGTCGAGGCCGTGCGGGTGGGCTCGGTGCTGTACCGCCCGGACGGCGGCTGCACGCTCCGCTACCGCGTCCGGCTGGCCCCCGGCGGACGGGACCCCGCAGGGCCGGAGCAGCTCCTGCTGGTGGCGGTGCCGCCCGCTCGGACCGGCGTCGTGGTGCGCTCCTTTCCGGACGACCCGGAGCTGCCCACGCTGCGCTCCGCGCTGGACCCGGTGCTGATGACCGAGGTGCTCGGCCGGGTCCTGGACCGCACCGGACGGCGGGCGACCGGGCGCTGGGCGGTGGACGTCGTCCGCTATCCCCGGCAGGGACGGTGCGTGCTGCGGTACCGGCTCCCGCCCGGCCCCGGCGAGCTGCGCTGCCCGGAGGTGTTCGGCAAGGTCCACACCGACGCCACGGCGTCGGCGGCGGCCTCGGCGCTGCGCCTGCTCCGCGCAGGCGCGCGGCGGCTGCCGGACCACCTGCGCCTCACCGTTCCGCGCCCGCTGGCCGTCGTCCCCTCGCTGCGGCTGGGCCTGGTCGAGGCGGTGGCCGGCCGGCCGGTGCTGCCGGATCTGCTCAAGCGGGCCTGCGGCTCCGGCGGAGAGCTGCCCGCCGCCGATCCGCGGGCGCTGCCGGACGCGGTGCGGGCCGCCGCCCGGATGGCCGCCGCCGTCCACGCCGTGCATCCCGCGGCAGCCGCACTGCCGGCCCGGACCCCGCCGGCCGAGCGGTCGGCGGCAGAGCGCGCACTGGCGCAGCTGGAGCCGGTGTGGCCGCAGATCGCGCAGCGCCTGCGGGCGGGCACGGTCGGTGCGCTGGCCGGTGCACTCGCCGGGCCGCCGCCGGCCGGGTGGGCCCTGTCCCCGGTCCTCGCGCACGGCGACTTCACGCCGGGCCAGGTGCTGCTGGACGGGTCGGGCACTGCGTGCCTGGTCGACGTGGACACCACCTGCGTCGCCGAGCGCGCCCTCGACCTCGGCCGCTTCCTGGCCTACCTGCACGTCGCCGGGGTCCGCCGGTCCCCGGCGGCGTGGCCGCTGCTGGCCGAGCTGAGCGCGCTGTTCCTGGAGGACTACCTGGCCTCGTGCGCGCCCGCCGGCGGCCCGCGGGGAGCGGCCGCGGACACCCGCCGGCTGCTGCTGGAACGCACTGCTGCCTACCGGGCGCTGAGCCTCGCCCGCCTGGGTGCCAGCGCCTGCTGGCAGCTGAAGGACGACCGGCTCCGGGCGGTGCTGGACGTGCTCGACGCCGGTGACGAGTGGAGAAGGGACGTGCGGGGATGAGCGGAACGCTCCAGGAGCAGGACACCCTGGCAGCGCTGGAGGCCTTCGCGGAGCTGCCGGAGTGGCTGGCGGAGGTCATGGTCCCCGGCCGCGTCGCCGACGCGCTGCGCCGGGCCGTCCCGGAGCTGTCCGGGCCGGAGCTCCGGCTGACCGGCGCGGAGGTCGACCGGCTGCGCGCGAAGGGCGAGGAGTGGCACGTGCACTGCCGGGTCGCGCTGGTCGACGGCGGCCGGCCCAGGGACCTGGTGCTCGTCGGCCGGCTGCTCCCAACCGGCGCTGCGGACCCGGCGGAGCCGCCCGCGGCTGCGCCGGCGCGGTTCGGGGAGCCGGGATGGCGCGGGTACCTGCCCGACCTCCGGCTGCACCTGGAGGTGGAGGACGCCGACGCCGCGCTGCCGGCCCTGCCCGCCCTCGTCGATGCCGACGCCGCCGCGGCGGTCCTGCAGCAGAGCCTGCGCAGCGCCGGGCACGACGCGGAGGTGGCCGGCTGCGTGCCGGAGGTGGTCCGGTACAAGCCCGGCAGCCGCTGCACGATCGTCTACCGGATGCAGTACCGCAACGGCCACGGCCCCGACCCGCTCGTGGTCAAGACGCACCAGGGCGACAAGGGCCGTACGGCGTGGGATGCGATGCGCGCGCTGTGGGCCCGGCCGGTCGCGACCGAGGGCGTGGTGACGCTGGCCGAGCCGCTGGCCTACCTGCCCGAGGAGCGGGTGCTCGTGCAGGGGCCGGTGCGCGAGGACCGCACGCTCAAGGACCTGGCCCGGCAGGCGCTGACCGGGGCGGCAGCGGGCGAGCCGGGCGAGGCGCTGGACGAGCTCCGGGAGATGCTCACCCGTACCGCCACCGCCCTCGCCGCGCTGCACCGCAGTGGGGCCGAGTACGGGCGTGAGGTCACCTGGGACGAGGAGCTGGCCGAGGTGCGGGACGTCCTCGCCCGGCTGGCGGGTTCGGTGCCGAGCATCGGTCCGGCGGCCGGTCCCCTGCTCGGCCGTCTGTCTGCCCTGGACGCCTCCGTTCCACCGGATCCGCTGGTCAGCGCCCACCACGACTTCCGCCCGGCCCAGGTCCTGCTGCACGCCGGCCGGATCGGCTTCATCGACTTCGACGGGGCCTGCCGCGCCGAGCCGGCGCTGGACCTCGGCCGGTTCCGGGCGAAGCTGCGTGACATCGGGATCAGTGCCCTCGGCGCGTCCGGCCGGCCGCTGGCCGGCGAGCCGCTCGAGAGGCACCTGCAGCTGCTCGACGAGCTGTGTGCGGACTTCCTCGCCGACTACCAGCAGCACGCCCCGGTCGCCGCCGGGCGGGTGGCGCTGTGGGAGACGACCGACCTGCTCACCGCGCTGCTGCACGCGTGGACGAAGGTCCGCACCGAGCGGGTGGCGCCGCGGCTGGCCGTGCTGCGCCACGCCGCGGCCAGGATGCCCGGCTCCGCGTCTTGAGCCGGGACCCCCGGATCTTCCACACTGGCAGGGGACCGCGGGAGGTGGCGTCGTGCTGGGTGTCGCGCTGCGGCGGCTGCCGATCAGCGTGCGGCTGGGTGCCACCTTCGCGGTCGTCTTCCTCGTCGTGCTGGCCGCGCTGAGCGGGCTGGCCTACTGGGGCCTCGGCGAGACCCTGCGGTCGGAGACCGACCGGACGCTGGTGGCTGCCGTCCACGCCGTCGATGGTTCCGGCCAGGAACTCGGCCGGTTGGAGGAGATAGAGCGGGGCGGCGTCGGATCCCCGGAGTTCGAGATCCAGGTGATCGCCGCGGACGGCTCGGTGGTCCGCAGTTCCGACGACGACCTGCGGACGCGCCCGGTGCTCTCCGCTACGCAGATCGCCGACACGCGTCGCGAGAACGGGCTGTTCGCCGACGTGGTGGACGAGGACGACGAGGCCCACCGGGCGCTGGCGGTCCCGGCGGCGCAGGGCGGCGTGCTCGTGGTGCTGGCGGAGTTGGAGTCGGTGGAGGACGCGCAGCAGGGCCTGCTCCACCTGACCCTCGTGCTGTCACCGCTGGCCGGTGTGCTCGCCGGGGCGACGGGCTGGCTGGTGGCCCGCCGCGGCCTGCGTCCGGTCGCGCGGATGACCGCGGACGCCGAGCGGATCAGTGCCCGGGATCCCTTCCCCCGGCTGGCCGTTCCGCCCACCCGCGACGAGGTGGCGCAGCTGGGTACCACGCTGAACCGGCTGCTCGACCGGATCGAGGAGGGCCGGCGCCGGGAGCGGGAGTTCACCGCCGACGCCAGCCACGAGCTGCGAACCCCGCTGGCCATCCTGCGGGCAGAACTGGAGCTGGCCCGCAACCGCGCCCCGGACGAGGAGTTCGTCCGCTCGCTGGACAGCGCCCTGGAGGAGAGCGACCGGCTCGGGCAGCTCATCGACGACCTGCTGCTGCTGGCCCGGACCGACGCGGGCAACGTCACCGCGCGGGAGCCCGTCGACGTCGCCACGCTGGTCGACGAACTGATACCCGGCTTTCGCACGCTCGCCGCGCCGCGCGGGATCACGCTGACCCGGAACGGGGACGCCGCCGTCCTGGCGGATCGGCGGGCGTTGAGCCGTGCGCTGGCCAACCTGCTGGACAACGCCGTGCGGCACACCCCCGAGAACTCCGAGGTCGCCGTGACCGTCACGCAGGAGGCCGGCGGCACCGCCATCACGGTGACCGATGCCGGGCCGGGCATCCCGCCGCAGGAACGGCAGCGCCTGACCCAGCGGTTCACCCAGCTCGACCGGGGCCGCAGCAACGGCGGGGCGGCCGGCCTCGGCCTGGCCATCGTGGCCTCGGTCGTCGCCGTCCACGGCGGGCGGCTGGAAATCGCCGACGGCCCGTCGGACACGGGGCTGGCCGTGACCCTCCGGCTGCCGTCGGTGGCGCAGGGAGTATCGGTCTGAGCTGCCTCCCGCCGCCGGACGGCTCGCGGGGTCACGGCCGGGCGCGGAAGGCGATCTCCTGCAGGGCCCAGGAGTTGCCGTCGGGATCGGCGAAGTAGGCGTACAGCACGCCGCCCATGTCCTGGACCTCGCTGACCGTCACGCCACGGTCCACCAGGGCCGAGCGGGCGGCTGCGATGTCGTCGACGACCAGGTGCAGGTTTCGGATCGACCCGGCGGCCACCGACGAATCGCCCATGCCGACGCCGAAGACGACCGAGCAGGCCGAGCCCGGCGGCGTCAGCTGGATGATCCGCATGCCGTTCCCGGGCTGGACGTCGTGGTCGAGGTGGAAACCGACCCGGTCGCGGTAGAAGGTCAGGCTCCGCTCGACGTCGGACACCGGCAGGGGCACGACCTCCAGTCTCATGTCCACGGCCAGACCCTAGGTCCCGGCGTCCGACCGGCCGGGGAGCAGGTGCGGGTCAGCCCACGGCGGGGATGAGCAGGAAGGCGAGGCCGAAGACGACGAGCCCGACCAGGAACAGCACCACGGTGAACCCCATGACGTCCCGGACGCTCAGCTTGGCGATGGCCAGCACCGGCAGCAGCCAGAACGGCTGGATCATGTTGGCCACCTGCTCGCCGGCGGCGACCGCCATGGACAGCTTGCCCAGGTAGCCCGACGAGGTCTGGTGCAGGTCGATGGCGGACTGGACCGCCACCGGCCCCTGCACGGCCCAGTGACCGCCGCCGGACGGCACGAACAGCGTGATGATGTTCGAGGCGAGGAAGTGGAAGAACGGCAGCGTGGTGGCGTTGGCGGCCGAGGAGATGCCGTCGGAGATGACCACGGCCAGCGAGTGGGTGTCCTTGGACGGCGCGTAGCTCAGCAGCGCGATGATCCCGCCGTAGAGCGGGTACTGCAGGACCAGCGGGCCGGCGGTCTTCGCGGCGTTGGTGAACGCGGCGATGAACCGGGCGGGGGTCCAGTGCAGGATCAGCCCGAGGACGGTGAACAGCATCACCATCGCGGTGATGTCCAGGGTGAAGCCGCTGCGGACGAAGTAGGCCAGCCCGGCCGCCGCCAGGACCAGGTTGATCAGCCACATGTTCTCCAGCCGCTGGGCCGGGGTCGGCTTCGGCCGGTCGAGGACGGCCGTGCCCTGCGGCGACCGGCGCCCGGCCTCCACGGTGCCGGCGCCGCCTCCGTCGCCGGTCGGCGGCATCGTGCCCGGTTCACCGGTCCGCTCCGGTCCGCCCGTCTCGTCGGCACCGTCGTCACCGCGCCGCTCGGCCCGGGCGGCCTCGTCCTGCTCGAACAGCGCCTGGTCGGGCCGCAGGACGGTGCTGGGCTGCATCGCCCGCAGCAGCAGCGGAACCAGGATCAGCATGACGATGACCGGGATCCAGTTGGCCGGCTGAGCGATGGCGTCGGTCAGGGTGAGGTTCCGGCCGGTCAGCGAGTGGATCACGTTGAGGGTGCTGTTCGGGTCGGTGTTGGCCAGCGCGATCGAGCTGGAGAAGCCCGAGGCCCAGATGATGAAGCCCGCGTAGCCGGCGGCGACGAGGTAGCCGAAGTGGATGTCGTGCATCCGCAGCGCGATCCGGCGGGCGACGAGGGCGCCGACCACCAGGCCGAGCCCCCAGTTGAGCAGCGAGGCGATCGCGGCGGCGAAGAAGCAGATGATCGCGGCCTGCAGTTGCGTCTTCGGGATGGCCGCCACCCGGTCCAGGCCGTGCTGCACGATCGGGGCCTCGGCCAGCGTGTAGCCGGCGACCAGGATGATGATCATCTGCAGCGCGAAGGCGAAGATGTTCTTCGCGCCCCACACGCCGCTGAACCAGGTGTCGAGCAGGCCCCCCGGCGACGTGTGCGGCACCGCGGCGAAGACCGCGATGACGGCCACGGCGGTCAGCAGCACCGCCAGCAGGAACGGGTCGGGCATGAGCCGCTCGACGTACCGGACACAAGCGTTCGTGAAGCGCTTCATCAGGTCTCCCCGGTGCGTGGGTCGTCCTCCTCCGACGGAGTATCTGCGGGGTTGCCGGACGGCGCGACCCGGGCGACCAGCCGCTCGGTCAGGCGCCGGGCTCCTCGCCCGACAGCGCGGCGAGCAGGTCGGATGCCCCGCCGGTGACCGAGATCTGGCGCACCTCCCATTCGGCGACGCCGGCGACGCTGAACGGGTCCTCGGCCAGCACGCCGTCCAGCGTGGCCCGGTCCATGCCGCGAGCCAGGATGAACCCGCCGGTGGGCGGGACCAGGCGCCCCCAGGCGAGGAACCGGCCGGCCGCGCGCTGGCGCTCCAGGTGCGCGACGTGGTCGGCCCGGACGGCGTCCACCTCCTCGATGGGTCGCACGTAACGGGTGATCAGCAACCAGGTGGCAGCGGTCATGCGCCCAGCATGTCCGGTCGGGTCCGGTCACTGCTGCGGCGGGTGGCGCCGGCTGATCAGCGGATGAGGCGGTCCACGTAGTCGGCGCCGAGACCCACGGCCTCGTAGTGGGCCCGCGCGTTGGAGATCTTGCTGAAGACGTCCTCGATGCCCGTCGGGTTGCCGTCCGGGTCGACGTAGATGTAGGCGCCGGTGACGTGGAACAGCGTGGTCATCTCCTCCACCCCGTCCGGAACCTCGAGCGTGTGGATGTCCCCGGGCGGCTCGAAGGAGTAGCCGCCCTCCTCGGCCCACCAGTCGTGCTCGAGGTAGTGCCAGCGGCCCCGGAGGGTCAGCGCGTGCACGGGGCCGGCGTGCCGGTGCCGGGACAGGATGCCGGACCTGCGCACCCGCAAGATGTTGACGAAGTAGCCCTGGCTGACCGACAGGAGCAGCGGCCGGAAGGTCACGTCGCGGGACTGCGGGACCCACAGCCGCTCGTCGGAGGCATCGATGTCGAGCGCGCCGAGCACCACCAGGTCGTCGGGCACCCCGTAGGGCTGCTCGCCGCGGTAGGGGATGCGCTCATCGGGGTTCGTGGGTTCACCGCCGTGCAGTCCGGAGCCTGTGGTCATGGTCATAGCGGCGCGGTACCCACCGTCAGACCGCCGCAGACGTAGAGCACCTGCCCGGTGACGAAGCCGGCCCGCTCGTCGAGGAAGAAGCCGGCCGCGTGGGCCACGTCCTCCGGGGTGCCCACCCGTTTCACCGGAACCGACTCCACGATCGCCCGGGTGCGGGGGTCGCCCGGCGGGTTCGCGCGGTTGAACAGCTCGGTGGCGATGGGACCCGGCCCGAGCGCGTTCACCGTGATGCCGTGCGCGCCGAGTTCCAGGGCCCACACCCGGGTGGCGCCGATCAGGCCGGCCTTGCTGGCGGCGTACGCCGTCCGCAGCTCCTTGCCGAGCGCGGCCCGGGAGGCCATGTTGACGATCCGGCCGAAGCCGACCCCCTTCATGCCCGGCAGCAGCGCCTGGGTGCACTGGACGGCGCAGCGCAGGTTGAGGCCGAAGGCGGCATCGACCTGGTCCAGGGTCTGGTCCTCCAGCGCCGCGGGGAAGACCGCGCCGACGTTGTTCACCAACCGGGTGACCGGGCCGCCGGCCAGCGCCTCGGTGAGCGCCGCCGCCGTGGCGGCGGGGTCGGCGAGGTCGGCAGTGATCCCGTGTCCCACCGGAGGGGGGTCGCGGTCGATGACCACGACGTCCCAGCCGCGGGAGACGCCGTGCTCGGCGATCGCGCGGCCGATGCCGTGCGCGCCGCCGGTGACGAGCAGCCGTTCGGGCATGGTCACACCGTCGCGATCGGGGTGACGGGCGAGCCGGTGGCACCGGGCAGCCGCAGTGGTGGCGCGGTGAGCAGGCACCGGGAGCGGCCGGCCGCGCGCAGGTGGTCGGCGAGGTCGGAGAGCCACCACAGCTCGCCCAGGTGGATGCCGAGGCGGAACAGGCACAGCTCGTGCAGCGGCAGCAGGGGGTCGCCCGGACCTGCGCTGGGTGACGGGAAGGCTTCGACGGCGTAGTTGTCGGCGGCGATCGCCGCGACGCCGCTGTCGGTGATCCACCGACGCAGCGCCGGGTCGGCACCGTCCAGGACGGCGCCGACGTGCAGCGCCTCGGATGTCGGCTGCCGGTTCTGCGCCAGCACTGCCCGGCCGAAACCGGTGTGCAGCAGCAGGATGTCGCCGGCCTCCACGGTGACCCCGTCGGCGTCCATGGCCGCGGCCAGTTCCCGGTGACCGACCACGACCCGGTCGGTGCCGTGGTGGGCGGCGAGGTCGACGAGGACCGCCCGGCCCTGGACGCCGTGCTCGGCCATGGAGCTGATGCCCACCGGGCCGGCGTCGGAGCTCGACGCCCGGCCCTCCGCCACACCGTCGAGGTCGGCGAGGCTGGCAAGTCCGGCCCGCTGCACGGAGTCCGGCCCGACGACCTCCCGGCCGGCGCGCCAGCCGTTGTAGTAGACGGTCTCCGGGCTGCCATCGCCGTCGGCATCGAACCGGGCTCCGGCATGGCCGAAGGCGTCCCACTGGGTGGAGTACTGCGTGTGCAGGAGGACGAAGTCGTCGGAGACGACGTCGGCGGCTCCGGGGTAGGCGACGCTGAGGTCGCAGTTGAAGTTGACGGCGCCGGCGCGCAGGCCCGGCCGGAGCACGGGGGGATAGCGGTTGGGGTTGAGGACCATGCCGCCGGGATGGTCCAGCGGCAGCGAGAGGCAGAAGGTCCGGCCCTCGCGGACCTCGGCGACACCCTTGCGGACCTGGTCCGGCCCGATGAGGTTGAGCCGGCCCCAGGTGTCGTCGGCTCCGAAGTCGCCCCAGGTCGACCCGTCCGGGCGCCGGTTCCAGCGCGGCTGCGTCATGCGGTCCAGGATGATCGCCGCCCTCGGACCGCGCA
Organism: Modestobacter sp.; assembly: GCA_025933855.1. Classification (GTDB taxonomy): domain Bacteria; phylum Actinomycetota; class Actinomycetes; order Mycobacteriales; family Geodermatophilaceae; genus Modestobacter. The sequence continues at coordinate 29,844 of JAICZD010000006.1, forward strand.
GTTCGGCTGCCCGCCGTCCGCGGCCGTCGTCGAGCGACTTCGGCCGCAGCGGTCCCGTGGCGGTCAGAACGGCGGCGGGCTTGTGGTCACGGTCAGCCCGGTGGGGGTGGTCACGGTCAGGGTGGCGTCGGGGGCCAGGTCGTAGACCCACTCCGGCGCCTGGTGCTTGCCGCGGTGGTGGCCGACGCAGAACCCGACCAGGTTGATGACCGCGGTGGGTCCGTCGGGGTGGCGCACCCGGTGGTCGAGTTCCCCGGTGGCCACCGGGCGGCGGCAGCCGGGGAACCGGCACCGGCGATCCCGGCGGCGGAGGAACCGGTCCAGAGCGGTCGAGGGCCGGTAGCCGTCGGTGGGGCCCGGCGCGCCGAGACCGGGCCGGCCGGTGAGGTCGTGGGTGCAGGCCTGCGGCGCTCGGCGGCAGGCCGGCTGGCCGCACTGCCCGGTGCGGCGCAGTTCCGGCAGGTCGGTCAACGACACCAGCGCGCCGGTCAGCGCGTCGACCAGCGCGAGGCGGGGCCGGTCGGCCAGCCCGCCACCGGCCGTCCGCGACACCAGGTCGCACAGCGCGTCCCGGTCGGCGTCGGCGGCCGCGGCGAGCGCCTGCAGGGCATCCTGGGCGGCAGTCACCCGGCCGGCCGGACCGGTCTGCCAGGCGGCCTCGGCGGCGGCGTCGGCGCGCTCGGCGGTGCCCACCAGTCGTCGGGCCTGCCCCAGCGCCACCAGCGCCTGGTACCCGGCATGGGAGGCGTCGGCCACGGCACGATCGGCGTCGGCCCACCAGCCGGCCGCCGGAAGCACGTCGTCCGGTGGCGTCCCGGTCGGCGCCGTCCCCGTCGGGGGGCGCTCGTCGGGTGGATCCGGATCCACGATGAGCCCGAGCTCGAACTCCGCCCACCAGCGCTGCTCGGCTCCGCGCAGCGCGTCCTCCACTGCCCGACCCACCGCGTCGGCGTCCTCGGGCGGTACGCCGGTGCCGGCCTGCCGGCCCCGCGAGTGGGGATCGCCGGCCATCCCGGCTCCATCGGGTCGGTCGAACTCGTCGCCGGGCTCGGACACCTCGTCTTCGGACCCGTGAACATCACGGTCGGACCCGTGGACATCACGGTCGGACGCTTCCGCGGCGCGGTGACATCCGTCGGACGCGTAGGCGCCGCGGTCACACCCGTCGGACCCGTCGGCCCGGTCGGTCCCC
>JAICZD010000079.1 GCA_025933855.1 Modestobacter sp.
CAGTTCCTCCAGGATCAGGCCTGGTCGTCCCGCGTGGTGGTGGTCGACAACGGCAGCTGCGATGAGACGGCCGACATCGCCCGGGCCATCGCGGACACCACCGACGGTTCCGTGCCCATCGACGTCGTGGGCTGCGCCCGCCCGGGCAAGGGGGCAGTCGTCCGGCGCGCGCTGCTGACGAGCCGGTCCCGGTACGTCGGGTTCTTCGACGCCGATCTGGCCACTCCGGTGGAGACCCTGGCCACAGCGATGACCCACCTGACCCGAGGCGCGCCGGCCGTCATCGGCTCACGGCACGTGCCGGGGGCGTTGACGGTCCACGCTCAGCCGCCGGCCCGGCGGCTCGGTGGCGCGGCCTTCCGGTTGCTCACCCGCAGCATGGTCAAGGGGATCCGCGACACCCAGTGCGGTTTCAAGTTCTTCAACCGGGAGGCGGTGACCCATGCCCTCGTGGCCTGCCGGCACACGGGGTTCGCCTTCGACGTCGAGCTCCTGCGGCAGCTGCAGCGAAGCCGTCTCCAGATCGTGGAGATCCCGGTGGCGTGGAGCGATGCAGCCTCCTCCACGTTCCATCCACTGCGCGACGGCCTGCCGAGCTTCGGTGCGGTGCTGCAGATGAGGCGCGCGACGCCCGGGTGGCCGGCATGAGGACCGCGGCGGGACTGCGCGGCTCCCGGATCCTGGTCCTCAACTGGCGGGACATCGACCATCCGCTCGCCGGCGGGGCCGAGCAGTACATGCACCAGATCGGCAGGCGCTGGGTGCCGGCAGGGGCCTGCGTGACCTGGTTCACCGCCAGAGCGCCCGGCCAGGAGGCACACGCCGAACTCGACGGGATGCACGTCCTGCGCGCCGGCGGCCCGCTGTCGGTCTACCCCCGGACGGCGGCCAGGCTGCTGCGCAGCCGCGGGCACTTCGACGCCGTGATCGACTGCCAGAACGGCGTGCCCTTCTTCGCCCCGCTCTTCACCGGCGCCGCCGTGCCCGTGGTGCAGGTGGTCCACCACGTGCACCAGGACCAGTTCGACACCCGGTTCCCTCCCCCGATGGCCGCACTGGGCCGGCTGCTCGAGGGACCCGTCGCCCGTCGGGTCTACGGGGATCGGGCGACCGCCGCGGTCTCGCCGTCGACGAAGACCGAGCTGCGACGCCGGCTGGGCTTCCGGGGCCCGATCTTCGTGGTGCCCAACGGAACCGCCCCGGTACGGGAGAGCGCCGGTCTGGAGCGAGCCCGGGAGCCGACGCTCGTGCTGGTGAGCCGGCTGGTGCCGCACAAGAGGGTCGACCTGCTGCTGGAGCACCTCGCGACGACCGCCAGCACCATCCCCCGGCTCCGGGTCGACATCGTCGGCGACGGTCCCGAGCGGCTCCGGCTGCAGGGGTTGGCCGCGGACCTCGGTCTCCAGTCGACCGTCCGCTTCCACGGCCGGGTGCCCGACGCGGTGCGTGATGAGCTGATCGCCCGGGCGTGGCTGACCACGTCGACGTCCGCGGGCGAGGGATGGGGGTGCTCGATCATCGAAGCGGCGGCCTGGGGCGTGCCGTGCCTGGCCCTGCAGGCGCCCGGCGTGCGCGACTCCATCCTCGACGGCGACACCGGCTGGCTGGTGGACCGGCCGGGCGACCTCGGTTCGGCTCTCGCCGCCGCCGTCGTGCACCTCAGCGACCCGAAGGAGGCAGCCGGCATGGCCGCTGCCTGCCGCTCGTGGGCCGCGTGCTTCTCCTGGGACCGGAGTGCTGACCTCCTCGCCGGAGTTCTCGTGGAGGAGATGCGGCGCACGGCCGGGCGGGGGAGCGGCCAGGGTCGCGACCGCCGGTCCGCCCGGTCGGACATGGCGGTGCTGGCGAGGTTCCCGACTCCGGACTCCACCGACGTCCGGGAGGCGCTGCGCGCCACCGACGAGGTGGTGCACGAGGAGAACCGGACGTCGGTGGTGCTCAGCGGCTGCGACGAGTTCGACGGCGCCATGGTGCTCCGGCGGATGGGCGTGCCCGACGGCTCCCTCCAACTGGCTGACCGACGCCTGCTGCTCGCCGGTCCCGCGGCGCCACCGGTCCCCGCAGGGGGCGCCGACCGGGTCAGGCTGGGGAGGAGCGCTTGACGGTCGGTACGCGTCCCCGGCCGGTCGTGGACGGCGCCGGCCCGGCGCCGCCCTCGACCCGGGGAGAGCGGCTGCCGCGGATCGGTGCACCGGCTCTGCTCCTCGCCACCGCGCTGGGCGCGGTCGCGCTCGGCGTCCGGGCGACCGGCCTGGCCCGCGCGTTCGAGCTGTCCTCCGACGAGATGCTCTACGCCGACCTGGGCGCGTCGCTCAGCCGCGGTGAGATGCCTCAGCTGGCCGACGGCCGCTTCTTCCTCCATCCGCCGGGCTTCTTCCTGATCGAGGCCGCGGTCATCCGGCTGTTCGGGCTGGACACCGGCGACAGCATGAGCCTCGTCTACGACCTCCGATGGCTGACGGCGGTCCTCGGCGCGATCTCGGTGGCACTGGCCTTCCTGCTCCTCCGGCGGGTCGCCGGCACGTGGCCGGCCGTGTGGGGAGCGCTGGTCCTGGCCTTCGAGCCCTTCGTGCTCCGCAACAACAGCCGCGTCTTCCTCGAGTCCGCCGGTGGTGCGGCCGTGCTGGCCGGGCTGCTCCTGCTGGTGCACGAGATGCCCGGGGACCACAGACGCGTCCGCTACAACGGCAACATCCGTGAGCGCTGGCCGGGGCGGTCGGGCGCCCGGCTGGTCCTGGCCGGTCTGCTCCTCGGGTACAGCGTCTTCACCAAGGACGTCTTCGTCTTCTGCGCGGTGATTCCGCTTCTCCTGGCCGTCCTGTGGAGGAGGACCCTGCCGCGGCGGAACGCCGTCCTCGTCCTGCTGGGGACGGCGGTCCCGTACAGCTGCTACCTGGTCGTCCTCTGGTCCACCGGCTACCTGGGGGAGTGGACCAGGGCGAAATGGCTCGGGGTCCTGCGGTTGGTCGGTGTTCAGCAGTCGACCGGTTTCAACGCCCCCGAAGCACCGAGCCTGGTGGGCCGGCTGATCGACCACCTGACCCAGTACGGGGTGAGCTACCTCCTGCTCGCCCTCTGCCCCCTGGCGGGGGTGCTCGCCTCGTCGAGCCGCCGCCCGGATCGCCGCCTGATCGGTCTGACCGCCGTGGTGATGGGGGGTCTCGGCATCTACCTGGCCCTCTTCGGCACCTTCGAGGAGCACTTCGGCTACGCCGTGATGCTGGCCGGCGTGGCTGCCCTGGCGGTGTGCGCCGCCGGTTTCAGCGAGCGCCGGTGGGTGTCGAAGCGGCCGATCGTGGCGCTGCTGGCGGCCTTCCTCGCGGTCACCGCCGTCCTGGGGATCAGGCTGGAGACCAGCAGTGACGACGGGTTCCGGGCGTTCCGGGCCTGGGCCGCCACGAACCTGCCCGCGAGCGCCCGGGTCGGCGTCACGAGCGGCACCGCGGAGTGGGCGTTCGAGAACGACCCGCGGTTCGGCACCTGGCCCACGGCACGGCTCCTGGAGGAGAACGGGGCCCAGTACGTCCTGACCGAGAGCCTGCCGACCCGCGAGGGCTACAACTCCGCGCGGCCCGCGCTGCTGGACTGGCTGACCGGCAATGCGACCCCGCTGTTCCGTCAGCCCGGTCCGACGAACGGCGAGACCGTCCTGTGGTTCATCGACGCCCCGGCGCTGGAGCGGGCTGCAGCTGCCGACGTCGGCGGACCGTCACCTGCCGGCGGGATCGATATCGTTCCCAACGAACCGCCCCGTGGCAGGTGACTTGCGTGACCCACCGGATCGTCCAGCAGTCGGGAGTCCGCCGCGTGCGCCGACCCTGGCTGCTCGCGGTCCTCGGTCTGCTGTCCCTCCTCCTGACGACGTGCACCGTCGCCACCCCGGCGCCGTCCCCCGGGGACGACTCCGGTCCGCCGAAGCCGGCCGGTCCGGCCTTCGGTGTCCTGGGTTCGCACTGCGAGCCGGAGCGGGCGAGCGCGCTGGCGAAGGCGGGGGTCCGCTTCGCCGAACTGGAGCTGTCCTGGAGCCAGGCCGAGCCCACCCCGGGGCACTTCGACGAGGGTTACCTGGCGGACGTACGCCGGATGGTGACCGACTGCCGCAGCGCCGGCCTGGGCGTGGTCGCGACCCTCGGCGTCCATTCCGCGCCGACCTGGGTGTCCGAGCTGCCCGCCGGCGTGTACCGGGACCAGAGCGGTGACCGGGGCCCCGACGACGTGCCCAACGTCGTGTTCAGCGGCGCCGTTCGCGGGGCGGTGAGCGACTACCTCACCGAGCTCGACTCGGCGGTGGGGTTGAACACGTTCGCGGCGATCCGGGTGGGCACCGGGGGCAACGGGGAGCTGGGGTACCCGTCGGCCACCACGGAGCCCCGCAGCGGTAACCCGTTCTGGGCGTTCGACCAGGCCGCGCAGAAGGGGGTGGGGTTGGCCGACGGCGCCTCCGTCAGCCCGATGCCGGGGTGGAAGCCGGGCACGAGCACCTGGCAGGGCGCCGACGTCAGCACCGACGACGTCCGGGGTTGGTTCCTCTGGTACACGCGAGCGGTGGCCGACGCGGCGGTGTGGGTCATCGATTCGCTCAGGGACCTGGGGTTCACCGGCGACGTCCACCTCCCCCTGGCCGGTCGTGGCGCGTTGCCCGCCGACCTGGAGGCGGCGCTGGCTGCGCACCTGGACGGCACCGCCGACCGTGACGGCAGCTTGGAGCACGGACTCTTCTACCCCGAGCAGCTCGCGCGGATCGCGGGTGCTCTGAAGGCCACCGAGCAGCCCGGCTGGGGCACCGTCTCCGCCGACGCCTCCAGCGTGGACGACGCAACCGCGGTGTCGGCCCGGGCGCTGGACCCTCCGCAGGACAGCTGCCGGCCCGGCGACGCCGACGGGGACCTCCTGGGCAACCCCGCGGTGGACAGCTGGTCGTCCTTCCGCTGGACGATCGCCAATGCGCGGCGGGCCGGCTTGGGCGTGGTCGGGGAGAACCCGGGCTCCCCGGACGCCCCGGGCACGGGCGGCAACTCCTCCACCGACGGTGTGGCCGGCCAGATGGCCCACGCGCCGCGGTACGCCCGGGAGTGCGGGCTGACGCTGCTGATGTGGGCCTTCGAGGACGACCTGTTCAGCGATTCCAGCGATGTCAGCGTCGCCAGCTACGCCCGCCAGATCCGGGGAGTCGGTGAATGAACGGCGTCCCGCTGCACCGCGGTGCCGCGGCGTCTGCCGGCACGGAATCCCCCGCCCTGCGCGTGCTGCACCTGGGGTTCGAGGATCCGCTGATGCCCGGTGCCGGCGGCGGATCGGTCCGGACGCGCGAGATCAACCGGCGGCTGGCCGCCGACGGGGTCCAGGTCACCGTCCTCACCACCCGTTACCCGGGCTGCGTGGACGGCGTGCGGGAGGGGGTGCGGTACGAGCACGTCGGTATCGGGCGGGGCGGCAACCGGTGGACTCGGCTCCTCGGCTACGTCGCGGCCCTTCCGGCCGCGGTCGGGGCGCGCCGGGACGTCGACCTCGTGGTCGAGGACTTCCTGCCGCCCTTCTCCAGCATGGCCGTGCCGCTGTGGACCCGGCGGCCGGTGGTCGGCATGGTGCAATGGCTGCACGCCCGTGAGAAGTCGCGGCAGTACCGGCTGCCGCTGCACCTCGTCGAGCGGGCCGCGGTACGAACGCACCGGCGCCTGATCACGGTCTCGCAGGGCACCGCGGAACGGCTGCGGCAGATGAACCCGGGCGTGCACATCGACGTCATCGGCAATGGTGTCGACGCCGCCCTGTTCGACGAGCCGCCGGGGCTGGGCCGCGACGTCCTGTGCATCGGGCGGCTGGAGCTGGAAGGAAAGGGCATCGACCTGCTGCTGCGGGCATGGGCGCAGGTCTGCGACCGGATCGGCGGCGACCTCGTGGTCGCGGGGACGGGCCCGGACGACGTGCGGGCCCGCGAGCTCGCCCGGCGCCTGGCCATCGCCGACCGCGTCCGGTTCGTGGGCTGGGTCAGCGGCGCGGACAAGGCGCGGCTGCTCGGCGGGAGCCGGCTCGTCGTGGTGCCGTCCCGGGCCGAGACCTTCGGCATGGTGGCGGTGGAGGCCCTCGCGGCCGGCACGCCGGTCGTCGCCTTCGACATCCCGTGCCTGCGCGAGGTGGTTCCTCCCGACTGCGGCCGGCTCGTTCCGGCGTTCGAGGTGGGCGCCCTCGGCACGGCGATCCTCGACCTCTACGGCGACGAAGCCTTCCTGCGCTCTGCCGGGGCCCGCGGGCGCGCCTTCGCGTCCTGCTACGACTGGGACCGCCTCGCCGCTGACCAGGCGCACGCCTACCGGGCCGCGGCGAGCCAGCAGGTGGATCGGCACCTCCACCCGGTCCACCGATCGGCGGGATGTCGGTGACCGCAGCACCTGCGTTGCCCGGAAGCGAGTCGCTCGCCCGGGCCCGCATCCTCAGCCCCGCGCCGCGCGACGTGTGGACGGCGCTGCTGCACGAGGACCCGTGCGCACTGCCGACCCAGACGCCGGAGTGGACCGACTGGCTGTGCCGCACCCGCGGCTACTCCGACGCCAGCCGGCTCTTCGTGTTCCCGGACGGCCGCCGGCTCCTGCTCCCGCTGCTCGCCCGCCGCGCGGCGGGCCTGCGGGCCACGGAGGAGTCGATGCCCTACGGCTTCGGGTACGGCGGCCCGCTCGTGCCCGGCGGGCAACCCACTCCGGACGAGACCCGGGCCATCGTCGCCGACCTCGCGTCGCGTTCCGTGATCCGCTCGTCGCTGGTGGCCAATCCCCTGACGGCGGACGGCTGGGCCGCCGCCGCGCCGCCGGGAACGATCAAAGTTCCCTACCTGGCCCACGTCCTCGATCTGGACGGCGGTTTCGGGCACGTCTGGGCCCATCGGTTCCGCAAGGACGTCCGACGAAACGTCCGGCGGGCGACAGAGGCGGGCGTCGAGGTGCGGACCGGTGGGAGCAGCGAGATGGCCGAGGCCTTCGGCGAGCTCAACCGGCGGTCGGTCGATCGCTGGGCGGATCAGCGCGGTCAGCCCCGCTGGCTGGCGCGACTGGCGGAGCGGCGCCGCGGCCGGCCCGGCCAGCTGGCCTCCGCCGGTCCGGTGCTGGGCCCGATGCTCGCCACCTGGACGGCCCATCTGGACGGCGAACCCGTCGCCGCGTATGCCACCCTGCTGTTCGGCGAGCAGGCCTACTCCTGGATGTCGGCGATGGACAAGGGCCTCGCGGACCGGACCGGGGCCGGCGTCCTGCTGCGGTCGCTGGCGATCGAGCAGGCCTGCGACGCCGGTGCGCGCTGGTTCCACTTCGGTGAGTCCGATCCCGGCTCCGGGGTGGCCGCGTTCAAGGAGCGCTTCGGCGCCACACCGCGGCACTACACGGCACTGCGCTTCGAACGACTGCCGATCACCCGTGCCGAGCAGCGGGTTCGGGCGACCCTCGGCCGGCTGACCGAGCGGCGGCACGCACCGACCGGACCGGGGGAACCGTGAGCGCCGAGCCCTCCTCCGCCGACACCGTCGCGTCGCCGGACGTCGCCGGCCCCCCGCGCGTCGACCTCAGCACCGTCGCCTCCCGCAGCGCCTTGGTGTCGGTCTCGCGGGGGATCGTGGCGGTCGTCGCCTACTCGGGCACGCTGATCCTCGCCCACCTCCTCGCCCCGCCCGCATACAGCGACTACGCGGCGGGCGCGACCCTGCTCGGCATCGTGGGCACCTTCGCCGCCGCACTGGTACCCATGCCCTTGATCGACGTGGTCCGCAGCCACCCCCGCAGGTCGGAGGCCCGCCGCCGGGCGCTCGCCTTCGGTCTGCTGGTGTCGGTGGTCGCGGGCCTGCTCGCCGCCGCCGTCACCGGAACGATTGCCGCGACCTTCGCGCCGCCGCACGTCGTCCTCGCGGTGGCCGTCTCGGCACTGACGCTGTTCGGCTGCAGCCCGGTGTGGGCCTGGCTGCACGGCGAGCTCTGGTTCACCCGCTCCGCGGCGATGACCATCGCGGAGGTGGGCTCGCGGGTGCTCTTCAGCACCGGGGCGGCCCTGCTCGGGTGGCAGGCAGGTGGCGCGCTGATCGGGTTCGTCGCCGGTGTGGTGGTCGTGCTGCTGCTCGCGCCGCGGGCGATGCGCGGGGACCTGGCCTGGCGTCCCGGCGTGCTGAAGGAGCGGGGACGGTGGACCGAGACGGGCGAGATCGCGTTCACCCAGTTGACCGCCTCGACGCTGGTCGGCGCCGACGTCGTGGTGATCGCGATGCTGGGGGCGCCGGCCGTCGAGAGCGCCGGCTACCAGGCGCTCTCGACGCTGGCGAAGGGGCCCGTGTACGTGGCCGCGGGTGCCGCGGTGGTCGCCTTTCCGCTGCTGCGCGGCGGGAATGCGCGGGTCGGGGAGTTCGTGGCTGCGGCGTTGCGCTCCTTCAGCCTGCTGGCGTTCCCGGCTGCCGTCGTGGTCGCCACCGCTCCGCCGGCGGTCGTCCTGCTGGTGCTCCCCGGCCGCTACGCCGACTCCATCCGCCTGCTCCCGGAACTGGCTGCGGCCGGGCTCGGTTATGCCGGGCTCATCACGTTCACCACCCTGCTGCTCGGGCTCCGTGCCTACCGGCGGTGCCAACTGGGCCTGCTGCTCGCCGCGGTCCTGTTCGCTGCCGGCGCGATGCTGGGCTGGCAGCTCGGGGCGGTCAGCGGCCTCGCCGCCGGTGTGGCGATCGGTGCCCTCGCCGGAACCGGCGGCATGTGGCTGGTCGCCTCCCCGCTGCTGCCGGACGGCACGCTCCGCCGCGCCCTCGTCGGGCTGGCCATGACCACCGTCCTGCTCGGGCTCCTCGGCGTCGCCTCCCTCGTGCCGGTCCTGTGGACGGTGTGCGTCGGTGTGCTGGGCGTGGTGGTCATCGGGCAGGTGCAGCAGCGCGGACGCCCGTCGGTGCCCAGCTGGCCGCGGCGCCGCCGGAGGTGCGGCGGCGCAGACATGGGGGAGGACGCCCGGTGACCCCCGAGGCCCTCGTGGAGCGGGCGGCAGCGGCCGGCACGGTGCTGTTCCTCTCCCCGCACCTGGACGACGCGGTGCTGTCGTGCGGCGCCCTGATGAGCCGGCTCGTGCGAACCTCCCGCGTCGTCGTCGTCACGGTCTTCTCGGCGGCCGGCCCTCCACCGCACACGCTGGCCGCCCGGTCCTTCCTCCGGCAGTGCGCGGCGACCGGTGCCGCGGAGCTCTACGAGGGCCGGCACGAGGAGGACGCCGAGGTGCTGCGACGGCTCGGCGCCGAGCACCTGCACCTCGACGTCCCCGATGCCCTGTTCCGGAGGCGCGCGGTGCCCGCGCCGGTGGCGCGACTGGGGAGGGTCGTCCCCGAGCTGGTGCACCGGTACCCCACGTTCCGCTTCGACATCGACCGGGGCCGGGTCTCGCGGGGCGACCGGGTGCTCGTCGAGCTCCTCCAGGCGCGGGTCCGGCGGATCGCCGAGGAGGTCTCCGCGGGACTGGTGTTCTGCCCGATCGGAGTGGGGCGGCACGTCGACCATCTGCTGACCCGGAGCGTGGGGGAGGGCTTTCCCGGGCGGGTCGCCTACTACTCCGACTTCCCCTACAACCAGGTGCAGTCGCCGGATCATCGGTACGTGAGCGCGCACCGGCTGCAACCCTGCGCCTGGGACGACGGGCTGGCCCGCAAGCTCGAGCTCATCCGGGGATACCGGACCCAGGTCGATGCGCTCTTCCCGACCGGTGAGATAGCCGTGGCCCCGGAGGTCTACTTCCTGCCGTCGGCGTGAGCGGAGCGGTTCCGGGCGGGACAGAACGGCGGTGCGTTCCCGGCCGTTCCATCCGCCGAGCTGTTTGGAAGTCCTCCCTCACACCGCGTCGTGGTGGGAATGAGCGCCCCGGCTGCTCAGGGGAGGAGCAGCGCGGAGATCGCGGCGACGACTTGCCAGTTTGCAGCCGTGCTCGCGCTCGGGTCGTCGCCCGGGCTGCTGGTCGGGGCCGCCTCGGTCGGTTGGGCCGAGGTCGTTGCCGGTTCGGTCGGTGAGGGTTCGGTCGGAGCCGCCTCGGTCGGCTGGGGTTCCGTCGGTGAGGCTTCGGTCGGCGCCGGTTCGATCGGAGACGGCTGGGTCGGCTCTGGGTTCGTCGCCGGGGGCGGGCTCGGTGTGGTCGTGCCAGCGGCGGCCGTCGTCGGCACCGGCGCGACGCCGGGGGTCGGGGTGGGGCTGGCCGCCGATGGTTCGCTCGACGCGTCGGTCGGCTGAGGGGACGGCGTTCCCTCGGAGGGGGCGGCCGTCGTCGTGGCATCCGCGGAGGTCGTCGTCGTGGCCCGGCCCGGAGTGGCCGGGACGGTGGAGGTGGCGGCCGGGTCGGCGGAGGTGATGACCGGGACGGCGGAGGTCGCCGGCACCTCGGGCACGCCCCCGGTCGTGCCGGGGGCGGCGCTCGAGGTGGTGCTCGGCCGGTCCGGGTCGGTCACGGCGATCGCTGACGCAGGTGCCTTCGTGGCCGTGGCGGAACCGGCGAGGACGCCGCCACGGCGGAGGGCGTCGAGGGTGTCGCCGGCATCGCTGCGATTCGCGGCGAGCTCGGCCGCGACGGCGTCATGCAGGCCGAGTGAGCTGGTGGACCGGGACAGTGCCGGCCCGACGGCGATGGCGAGGAGGGCGAGCCCGGCGACGGCACGCCGGGAAAATCGGCTGGGCCGCCTGGACCGGTAGTGGGCGCCGGTCGGCTGCTCCGGTGCCCCGTGCCGTCTGCGGGGCGGCTCGCTGGGTGGCGCCGGGGCGGCCGGCTCGGGGTCCGGGGCGCGGTGCCGCGAGGCGGGGACCGGGGGGAGGGACGAGATCAGCTGCGGCCGGCGATGGCGGCCCGATGTCTCCGGACCTGGTCCTGCGTGGTGCACGTGTCGTCCCCCCGTGAAGGCCAGCGATCAGCCGACGTCCACGACGGTAAGTCGATCGACGCTCAGCTCGCATTCCGTCACAGCGTGTCGATGACGACACGCCGACGGTGTACATGTCCAGCATGCTGACCAGTGGCTCCAGTAGGCGCCGGCACCGCGGATGATCGGCGCAGGGATCGAGCTGGCCGTCGCCCACCAGGTGGAGCACGGGCACTGCCTGATCAGCGGAGCCGTACTGGATCGGCCGGCCTAATAGCTGCTACGGGCGGCCAAGGCCTGCACGCTGGGCGGTGCCGGGCCGACCGTGCTCGCCGGGCGGTCGCTGATCGGCGCGGTGGTGTCCGGGGCGCTGCTGGCCGCCGGCTCGGCGCTGACCCGGGTTGCGGTGTTCGACGCCGGCATGGCCAGCGTGAAGGACCCGAAATGCACCGTCGTCCCGCAGCGAGAGCGGCTGGCGGCCCGGCAGGCCGAGGCGGCGGGCAGCGACCCACACGTGGCCAGGTTCGTCGTCCGCTGACTGGCGAGCGACGGGGTGGAGACCCAGTCCCCACCGGTCACGTCAGGATGTCGTGGAACCGCTCGGCGGCGCGACGCCACAGCGCAAAGTCGCGATCGGGCGCGAAGGCGTTGGCAAGGTGCCGTCGGATCACTGGCAGCCGCTCGTCGTCCCCGCCCCCGAAGACCGGACCTGGGCTGGCGCGGACAACCAGCCCGGCGGAGCAACGGGCCCAGGCCGCGAGAACGAGCGGAGCCAGGAGGTCCTCGTCCACGCCGAGATCTGTCGAGTAACGGCGCAACCAGGGCTTCGACCACGCGCCAGGGCCGGTAAACGCTGCGTCGAACGCCGCCAGTTGGCCGGGGCGCTCGAACGTCGCGCGCATTGACTCGGCGACGTACTGCAGCAGGAAGACAACGTCGTGACCGGGTAGCCCGTAGACCTCCGCGCGTTCCCAGTCCACCGCGCCGAGCCGCCCGTCCCCGCACAGCACGAGGTTCGGGTGCCCGAGGTCGCCGTGCTCGAAGACGAGAGGTAGCACGGCGGTCCGCAGGGGTTCGAGCAGGTCCAGCGTCTGCGACACCAGCTCCGGAACGACGTCCAGGCCGACGGAGGCCTCGACCTCGTGCAGGGGTCGTTCCACCAGCCGGGCGAACCAGGTCGGGTCCTGGCGGGTGTCCCCAGTCCTCGGCAGGGCGCCCAGGAACCCGAGTGCGTTCTTCAGCAGCGCCTC
>JAICZD010000199.1 GCA_025933855.1 Modestobacter sp.
CCCTACCTCGGCGTGGAGGTGCGCGGCGTGGCGGAGATGGCCGCCGCGGCGCGCACCGAGCTCGACGGGGGCGCCGACGGGATCAAGCTGGTGGCCACCGGCGGCGTCCTGACACCCAGCACCGCCATCGGCAACGCGCCCTACGAGGAGGCGGAGCTGCGCGCGGCCGCCGCCGTGGCCCGCGACCGGGGGCGCTGGGTGGCCGCGCACGCCATCGGGCACGAGGGCACCAAGCGGGCGCTGCGCGCCGGCGCGACCAGCATCGAGCACGGCGCGTACCTGGACGACGAGGCCGTCGCGCTGATGGCGTCGACCGGCGCGGTGCTGGTGACGACCCGGATCGCGGCGGCCCGGATGCTCGAGCACCGGAACGCCCTCGACCCGGCCGTCGCCGCCAAGGCCGAGGAGATCCAGCACATCGCGGTCGAGTCGCTGCGGCGGGCCGCCCGCGCCGGGATCCCGATCGCCGGGGCCAGCGACGCCGGCACCCCGTTCAACCCGCACGGCGGGGTCGCCGCGGAGGCGGCGCTGCTGGTGCGCGACATCGGGCTGTCCACCGGGCAGGCGCTGCGGGCGGTCACCGTCACCGCCGCCGGGTGCCTGTTCCGGCCCGACCTGGGGCACCTGTCCACCGGAGCGCCCGGGCACGCCGTCGTCCTCGGCGGGAACCCGCTGGACGACATCGGCGCGCTCACCGACGTCCGGTCGGTCGTCCTCGACGGCCGCCCGGTACCCCGAGGCAGCGAGGGAGAGGAGCCGGCATGACGAACGGATCGGCGGACGCCGTGCACGTCGACGAGCGGTTGCTGGGCCGCTACATCGAGGAGCTCGGCCGGATCGGGGAGTCGCCGGACGGCGGCATGTCCCGCTTCCTGTACGACCGGGCCTGGCAGCAGGCCCGCGACACGCTCGTGGGCTGGATCCGGGAGGCCGGCCTGGAGCCCCGGGTGGACGCCGTGGGCAACGTGTTCGGGCGGCTGCCGGGCGCGTCGGACCGGGTGGTGCTGACCGGCTCGCACGTCGACACCGTGCCGTCCGGCGGCAAGTACGACGGCGCGCTCGGCGTGGTCGGCGGCCTCGCCGCACTGGCCGCGTTGGCCGGTTCCGGAACCCCGGCCCGGACCCTGGAGGTGGTCGCGCTGTGCGAGGAGGAGAGCAGCCGCTTCCCCGCCAACTTCTTCGGCACCCGGGCGATGCTCGGGCTGATCGGGCCGGACGAGCCGCAGCGGCTGCGCGATCCGGACGGCGTGCTGCTCGCCGACGCCATGCGGGAGGCCGGCCTCGACCCGGCCGCGATCGGCACGGCCGAACGGCACGACCTGGACGCGTTCCTGGAGCTGCACATCGAGCAGGGCCGGGTGCTGGCCGACGAGGGCGTGGACATCGGGCTGGTGGAGGTGATCCCGTCCATCGCCTGGGAGACGATCACCGTGCGCGGCCGGCAGGACCACGCCGGCGCCACTCCGATGGACCTGCGCCAGGACGCCCTGCAGGCCGCCGCCCAGATGGCCCGGGAGATCACCGGGCTGGTCGAGCAGGAGGGCCGCCCGGCGGTGGCCACCACCGGGCGGTGGACCGTCGAGCCCGGGCTGCCCAGCATCGTGCCGGGGCTGGCCCGGTTCTCCCTGGACCTGCGGCACCCGGACCTCGCCGTCCGCGATCGGCTGCTCGCCGGGGTGCACCGGATCTGCACCGACGTCGCGCAGCGCCACGGGGTGCAGGTCGACGTCACCCGGGAGAAGGACGAGGAGCCGGCGGCCATGGACCGGCAGCTGCTCGACGTCTGCCGGCAGGCCGCGGAGGCCTGCGGAGCCAGTTGGAAGGAGATGCCCAGCGGCGCCGGGCACGACAGCCAGCTGATGGCCACCCGGGTGCCCACGGCGATGGTCTTCGTGCCGAGCGTCGCCGGGCGCAGCCACACGCCGGCCGAGTACACCGAGCTGGCGGACTGCGTCCGCGGCGCCTCGGTGCTGGCCACCGCCCTGCACCGCCTCGCCTTCTGACCCGCGGGCCAAAGTCGCGATTAAGGCCCCTCGGGGCGTCAGGCGGCCTTCGGGACGGCGGCGCCGGTGCCGGTGAGCTCGTCGCGGTGCACGACGCCGTCCTTGACCACCAGCGCCACCGAGCCGGTGGCGCTGATGTCGGCCAGCGGATCGCCGTCGACCAGCACCAGGTCCGCGAGCTTGCCCACCTGCACGGTGCCGATCTCGTGCGCCAGGCCGAGGTTCTCCGCGGCGCTCCTCGTCGCGGCGACCAGCGTCTGCATCGGGGTGAGGCCGCTGTCCACCATCAGCGCCAGCTCCAGCGCCAGGTCACCGTGCTGGTTGAACGGCGTGCCCGCGTCGGTGCCGGCGGCGATCCGCATGCCCGAGGCGACCGCCGCGGCGAAGCTCCTCCGCTGCTGGGCCGCCTCCCGCTCGGCCTTGTCCACCACCCACGCGGGGATGCCCGCCGCCTGCCCGTTCCGCACGATGCCGGTGACGGCCAGGATGGTCGGCACCAGGAAGGTGCCCTGGTCGACGGCGAGCTCGAGCAGCTCGTCGTCGAGGTAGAAGCCGTGCTCGATGGAGTCGATGCCGGCCTGCAGCGCGTTGGCGATGCCGGCCCGGCCGATCGCGTGCGTGGTCACCCGCCGGCCGGAGTTGTGCGCCTCCTGGGCGACGACCGCGAGCTCCTCGGGCAGCAGCGCCGTCTGGGTGGGCGAGACACCGGGGGTGAGCACCCCGCCGGTGGCCATCACCTTGATCACCGCCGCGCCACCCTTGATCTCCGCGCGGGTCGCCTTGCGCACCTCGTCGGCGCCGTCGGCCTCCCGGCCGATGAAGTGGCCGTGCCCGCCGGTCATGGTGATCACCCGGCCGGCTGCCTGCACCCGTGGCCCGGGCACCATGCCCCGGTCGATCTCCTTGGCCAGCTCCACGGCCACCCCGTCCGCGGCTCCGCAGTCGCGCACCGTGGTGACCCCGGACTGCAGGGTGACCCGGGCGGCGCGCGCGGCACGGAGGGTGGCGACCGGGATGGTGTCGCTCGCGACCTGCGCCATCAGGTCCGGGGTTCCGTCGTGGGTCAGGTGCACGTGGCAGTTGATCAGCCCGGGCAGCAGGGTGCGGCCGCCGCCGTCCACCACCGACTCCGCCGCGGTGCTCGGCGCGTCGCCGGCCGGGCCGACCCAGGCGATCCGGCGGCCCTCGACCACCACCGCCTGCCCCGGAACGGGGTCCGCACCGGTGCCGTCGACGACGGTGACGTTCGTGAGCAGAAAGCTGGTGGGGGTCATCGGGCCTCTCGCACAGGGTCAGGGAGTGGGCAGGCGGCCGAACAGCGCCAGGTCGACGTTGCCGCCGCTGGCCACGGACACCACCCGGGTGCCCGCCGGCAGATTCAGGGCGCCGGTCATCAGCGCGGCCAGCGGCGCGGCGGCGGACGGTTCGAGGACCAGCTTGGTGCGGGACACGGCCAGCGGCAGCGCCGCCAGGATGTCCTCGTCGCTGACCCGGACGACCCGGTCGACGAAGCGCCGGACGTGGTCGACGGTGACCTGGCCGGTCATCGGCGCGGCCAGCCCGTCGGCGACGCTGCGCGCCGCCGGGAACCGCACCGGCCCGCCGGCGGCCAGGCTGCGGGTCATCACGTCGGCGGTCTCCGGTTCGACCCCGATCACCCGGGTGCCCGGCGACAGCGCGGCCAGCGCGCAGGCCACGCCGGAGATCAGCCCGCCACCGCCGACCGGGACGAGCACCACGTCGGCATCGGGCACGTCCTCGGCGATCTCCAGCCCGACGGTGCCCGTGCCGGCGACCACCGCGGGGTCGTCGAACGGGTGCACCGGGATCCGCCCGGTCTCGGCGACGGTGGCCAGGTAGGTGTCGACCAGATCGCCCTCGGTGAGGACGACGTCGGCGCCGTACGCCCGGCAGGCGGCGACCTTGGCCGGCACCGCGGTGGCCGGCATGACCACCGTGCCGGGGACACCGACGCTGGCGGCGGCGTAGGCGACGGCGGCGCCGGCGTTGCCCGCGGACAGCGTGATGACGCCGCGCTGCCGCTCCTCGACCGGGAGGGACAGCACCTTGTTGAGCGCGCCGCGGGCCTTGAAGCTGCCGGTCCGCTGGAACACCTCCGCCTTGAGGTCCAGCCGCACACCCCAGAGCTCCCCGAGGCTGGTGGACCGCAGCACCGGGGTGCGGTGCACCCGGCCGGCCAGCCGGTCCGCGGCCCGCCGGACGTCGTCGATGGTGACCAGCCCGTCGGTCGCCGCGCCGACCGTCATCGCGCCGTCGGTGAGTACGCCGCCGGTCATCCGGCCGGCCCGTCGACGGTGCGCAGCCGGGGGTCGAGCGCGTCCCGCAGCCCGTCGCCGAGCAGGTTGAAGGCCAGGATGGCCAGGAAGATGGCGATGCCGGGGAACGTGGTCAGGTGCGGGGCGCTGAAGATGAACTGCCGCCCCTCCCCCAGCATCGTGCCCCACTCGGCGGTCGGCGACTGCACGCCCAGGCCGAGGAAGCCCAGCCCGGCGGCGAGCAGGATGCTCACCCCGATGCTCAGCGTCCCGTGCACCAGCACCGGGGTCAGCGAGTTCCGGAACACGTGCCGGGTGATGATCCGCAGGTTGCTGGCGCCCAGCGCCCGCGCCGCCTCGACGTAGGGCTCCTCCCGCAGACTGAGCACGGAGGAGCGCACCAGCCGGATGATCACCGGGACGACGCTGATCCCCACCGCGATGATGACGTTCTCCAGGCTCACCCCGAGCACCGCGACCAGGGTGAGGGCCAGCAGGATGGATGTGAAGGCGAACATCATGTCCGCGAACCGGGAGATGGCCAGGTCGGCCCAGCCGCCGTAGTACCCGGCGATCATGCCCAGCGGCACGCCGATGACCAGGCCGATCCCGACCGCCAGCACCCCGATCAGCAGCGAGATGCGGGCGCCGTACATCAGCCGCGTGGCGACGTCCCGGCCCAGCTGGTCGGTACCGAGCCAGTGCGACCCCGACGGCCCCTTGATGGAGGCGGCCAGGTCCTGGGCGTTGGGGTCGTAGGGGGAGATCACCGGGGCGAGGATGGCCAGCGCCACGAAGATCACGACGATGGTCAGGCCGATCATCGCCGGAGGGTGGTGCCGGAAGCGCCGCCAGGCCTTCATCGGGTGCCTTCCACGTCAGTACCGGATCCGCGGGTCGACCACGACGTACAGGACGTCGACGATCACGTTGAGCAGGATGAACGCCGCGGCGTAGACCAGCACGATCCCCTGGACCACGGCGAAGTCGCGGGCGGCGATCGAGTCCACCAGCAGCCGGCCGATGCCCGGCCAGCCGAACACCGTCTCGGTGAGCACCGCGCCGCCGAGCAGCGCCCCGAACTGCAGGCTGATGACGGTCAGGATCGGGATGAAGGCGTTGCGCAGCCCGTGCCGGATGATCACGATCCGCGGCGGCGCGCCCTTGGCCTCCGCCGTCCACATGAAGTCCTGCCCCAGCACCTCCAGCATGCTGGCGCGGGTCATCCGGGAGACCAGCGCGGTGGAGAAGGCGGCCAGCGTCACCGCCGGCAGCACGATGCTCAGCGGCTGCCCGCTGCCGGCGGCCGGCAGCCAGCCCAGCTTCACCGCGAACAGCAGGATGAGCAGCAGGCCGAGCCAGTAGACCGGCATCGACACCCCCATCATCGCCACGCTGGAGATGACGTGGTCGAGGACGGAGTTGCGCCGGACGGCGGCGATCACCCCCGCTGCGATCCCGACCACCGACCCGATGACGGTCGCCACGACCGCCAGGATCAGCGTCGCGGGCAGTCGCACGCCGATCTCGGTGGTCACCGGGCGCGAGGTGCGCGCCGACAGGCCCAGGTCGCCGGTCAGCAGGTTGGTGAGGAAGTGCCAGTACTGCGACAGCAGCGAGTCGTCCAGGCCCAGCTGGGCGCGGATCTGGGCGACCTGCTCCTCGCTGGCGTTCAGCCCGGCGAGCACCCGGGCCGGGTCGCCGGGCAGCACCCGCAGCATCAGGAAGATCAGCACCGACACCCCGAACAGGGTGATCAGCGACAGCAGCAGCGTGCGCACGATGTGCGCGGCCGTGCCCGTCATCCCCGACCCCTCATCACTGGCCTCTCATCGCTTGGGGCTGGTTGGGGGCGGCCGCCCCTGCCCGCGGGCAGGGGCGGCAGCCGTCCGGAGTGGTGGTCAGCCCGCCGGGTGGGCGTAG
>JAICZD010000122.1 GCA_025933855.1 Modestobacter sp.
GGAGGCGTCGGCAGCCTCGAACGACCAGCCGTCGGCCTCGAGCACCTTGACCTGGTCGACCACGCGGCCGATCGCGTCACCCTGGCCGGCCAGGTCGACGCCGAGCTCGCGGCCCGTGAGCTCCACCGAGGCCCGGCCGGCCATCTCGGTGACCAGGATCCGCATGTCGTTGCCGACCACGGTCGGGTCGAGGTGGTTGTACAGCCCGGGGCTCACCTTGATGGCGCTGGCGTGCAGGCCCGCCTTGTGCGCGAACGCCGAGGCGCCGACGAAGGGCTGGTGGTCGTCCGGGGCGATGTTGGCCAGCTCGGCGATCGCGGAGCTGACCCGGGTGAGCTCCGGCAGGCACTCGGCGGGCACCACCGGCAGGCCCATCTTGGTGACGAGGTTGCCGATCAACGCGAAGGTGTCGGCGTTGCCGGCGCGCTCGCCGTAGCCGTTCGCCGTCCCCTGCACGTGGGTGACCCCGGCCTCGACGGCGGCCAGCGAGTTGGCCACCGCGCACCCGGTGTCGTCCTGGCAGTGGATGCCCAGCCGGCCGGTGGTGCGGGCGCGCACGTCGGCCACCACCCGGCCGACCCCGGAGGGGAGCATGCCGCCGTTCGTGTCGCAGAGCACGCCGACCTCCGCGCCGGCGGCGAAGGCCGCCTGGAGCACCCGCACGCCGTAGTCGGGGTCCACGGCGTACCCGTCGAAGAAGTGCTCGCAGTCCAGGAAGACCCGCCGTCCGTGCCCGACGAGGAAGGCCACGGTGTCGGCCACCATCGCCAGGTTCTCCTCCTGGGTGGTGCGCAGCGCGTCGCGCACGTGCCGGACGTCGGACTTGGCGACCAGGCACACCACCGGCGTGCCGGCGTCCAGCAGTGCCCGCACCTGGGCGTCGTCCTCCACCCCGACCCCCGCCTTGCGGGTGGCACCGAAGGCGACCAGCTGGGCGTGCCGCAGCTTCAGCTCGGTGCGGGCGCGGTCGAAGAACTCGGTGTCCTTGGGCATCGCGCCCGGCCAGCCGCCCTCGATGAACCCGACCCCGATCTCGTCGAGCAGCCGGGCGACGGCCAGCTTGTCGGCGACGGAGTAGCTGACGCCCTCCCGCTGCGCACCGTCGCGCAGGGTGGTGTCGAAGACGTGGAAGTCCAGTTCGGTCGGCACGGGGTCTCCCGGTGAGATGAGGTTCTGGCCCGGACACGAAAAAACCTCCCGGGGTACGGGAGGTCTGCGCGCAGTCGGGGGGCTGACTGCGCGCTAGGTGATGATGATCGTGTCGGTGGCGTACATCGCGTCCAGTACAGCACGCGACCGCCCGGTGCGGAACACCGGGCGGTCCTCGTTCAGCCGCCGGCGAGGGCCGCCAGCCGGTCGCCGACGTCGCTGGTCTTCACCTGCTCCCTCGGGTTCCGGGTGGACAGGTCGAAGGCGACCGCCGCGTTGACCTTGCGGGCCTGGTCCGGGCGACCGAGGTGGTCCAGCAGCAGCCCGACCGACAGGACCGTGGCGGTCGGATCGGCGATGCCCTGGCCGGCGATGTCGGGAGCCGAGCCGTGCACCGGCTCGAACATGCTGGGGTTGGTGCCGGAGACGTCCAGGTTGCCGCTGGCCGCCAGCCCGATGCCGCCGGTCACCGCGGCGGCCACGTCGGTCACGATGTCGCCGAAGAGGTTGTCGGTGACGATCACGTCGTAGCGGCCGGGGTCGGTGATGAAGAACATCGACGCCGCGTCCACGTGCTGGTAGGCCACCGTCACCTCGGGGAACTCCGCGGACACCTCCTCCACCGTGCGCGACCACAGCGACCCGGCGTAGGTGAGCACGTTGGTCTTGTGGATCAGCGTCAGGTGCTTGCGCGGCCGGCCGACGGCACGCTCGAAGGCGTAGCGGACCACCCGCTCCACCCCGAACGCGGTGTTCAGGCTGACCTCGGTGGCCACCTCGTGCGGAGTGTCCCGGCGCAGCACCCCGCCGTTGCCCACGTACGGGCCCTCGGTGCCCTCCCGGATGCACAGCATGTCGATCTCACCGGGGGCGGCCAGCGGGCTGCGGACGCCGTCGTAGAGCTTGGCGGGGCGCAGGTTGACGTGGTGGTCGAGCTCGAAGCGGAGCTTCAGCAGCAGTCCCCGCTCGAGGATGCCGGCGGGCACCGTCGGGTCGCCGACCGCACCGAGCAGGATGGCGTCGTGCCGGCGCAGCTCGTCGAGCACCGGGTCGGGCAGCAGCTCACCGGTCCGCTGCCACCGGGCCGCGCCCAGGTCGTACGGGGTGGTCTCCACATCCGGCGCGACCGCCTGCAGGACCTTGAGGCCCTCGGCCACCACCTCGGGACCGATGCCGTCTCCGGGAACCACAGCCAGGCGCATGGGGCCCGAGGTTAGTGGGTCGCCATCGCCGGTTCGTGCACCGCCACGTCCTCGCGCCGGTCAGCCCTCCGGCGGCGGCTGGGGGCCGCCGACGGCGATGGGCACCGACTGGGTCCGGCCGGTGGCGGTGTCGTCGTGGTGCAGCACCACCATCGCGCCCTGCTGCGCGCCGCCGATCGCCACGTCGGCGGCGTAGGCCTCCGGGTCCTGGGCGACGTCGATCGTCGTCCCGTCGCCGGCCGGCAGCAGCAGTGCCGGGACGCCGTCCCCGCCGGTGAACGACAGACCCGGGTGCAGCGGATCGAAGCTCATCGCCGATCCCAGCTCGGGAAAGCCGGTCGGGTCGGTGTACGTCCCCAGGTCGTCGACCGTGCCGGTGGAGTACCCCAGCGACTGGACGCCGAAGGAGATCCGCCCGTGGACCAGGGGCAGCAGCGCCAGCGGCACCCCCAGCACGTGGACGTCGGTGTCGAAGAGGTTGGTGTCCACCGACCCGTCGGCCAGGTTCAGCGGCACGGCGAAGGGGTCCTCGTTGCTCGGCAGCAGGTTGAAGTCCCGGTCGGCCACCACGACCAGCGGAAGGTCCAGGTCGGGGATCCGCACCGTCGCCACGTCGTAGTCCCAGGCACCGTCCGCATCGGCGTCGACGAAGACGTTGTACGTGGCCGCGGCCTCCGGCGTGGAGGCCTGGCCGTGCGAGGACACCGCGAAGTACAGCCCGGCGTCCGCTCCGGCCTGGGCGACGTCGGAGGCCACTCCCGCCGCCGCCAGGTCGACCGACCGCTCGAACTCCGACTGGTAGCAGTGCGGGGTCAGCTCGGTGGTGCACCGGGGCATCACCGAGCTCGTCCCGAGCTGCTCGAACGCCGACACCAGGGACGTGTAGGAGTGCGGCCGGAACGCCGGCCCGTTCGAGATCCCGTGGCCGGCCAGCGTGATGGTGTCGCCGTCCGCGCCGGCCGAGGCGGTCAGCGTGGAGGACGGCTTGGCATTGCTGTGCACCGGAACGCGCAGCTCGCTGCCCGAGCCGTGCACCGGCGAGAGGACGACCCGCCCGCTGGCCTCGCCGAGGAACTGCCGCCCGGTGTCGGTCACCACGGTCGGGTCCGGCACCTTGCGGAGCTGGTCGCGGACGGCGGTCATGGTGACCGTCACCGTGCGGGTCTGCCCCGGCGGCACCGTGACCTGCGTGGGGGACAGCGAGTAGCTGACCCCGGGCTGGTCGGCCGCTCCCGCGTAGGAGACCCGGTAGGCCGCGGCGGTACCGCCCTTGTTGGCCACCGTGATGGTCCGGGTGGCCTGCACCTGGGTGGCGGCGACCTCCACCGGACCGAAGGACGCCGACACGACGCCTGCACCGGCGTCGGCGTAGGCCAGCACGGTGTTGGAGACCGCGAGCGCCGCGTCGATCCGGCCGGCGCCGACCCGGTTGGGCCCGTAGACCTGCCCGGTCTGACCGGCACCGGTGTAGACGTCGTGGACGGCGGTGTTCATCAGGTCGGCCTTGACCTCCTCCGTCGTCCAGTCCGGGTGCGCGGCGCGGACCAGGGCGGCGACCCCGGCGGTCGTCGGGCTCGCCATCGACGTCCCGGACTCGCTGATGCCGGCGGTGCCGCTGCCCGCGGCGGCGGAGAACAGGGTGACCCCGGGGGCGGCGACGTCGGGCTTGACACCGCTCGCCTGCCGGATCCCGCGCGAGGAGAACGACGCGAGCAGGTCGACCTGGTCCGGGGCCCGCGAGACCACGGCGTCCTTGAGGCTGGGCCCGAAGGTCACCGTGACCGCCTGCCCGCCGGCGACGGCGCCGGCCACCAGCGCACCGTCGGTGGCGGTGACCAGGATGCCGGGAATCTCGGGAACCCCGGTGATGCCTGTCTCCAGCAGGTCGTCGTCCCCGATGATCAGGAAGCCGATCGCTCCGGCGGCGACCGCGTTCGTGCCCTTGGTCACCGAACCGCAAGCGAACCCGTTGGCCTGGATCAGCAGGATGCGACCGGCCGCGAAGCCGGCCGGCAACGGTGCACAGGCGTCCTCGTCACCCGTCGGGGCGGCGATCAGGTCACCCGTGACGTCCGGCTTGACCGCACCGTTGTCGTCGACGTCGCTGTAGCTCACCGAACGCAGTCCGGGGCGCGAGCCGTCGAGCAGTCCGGGCGGCGCGACGACCTGCCAGCCGTCGAAGACGCTGTAGCCGTCGTTGGTGGCCGCCACGTCGATGCTGCGTGGCGCGCTGCCCGGTGGGCCGCCGATGTCGTAGACGTCGCCCGCGTTGCCGGCGGAGAGGACCGCGACCACGCCCAGCTGGGCGGCCTGGTCGATGGCCAGCGCGTCGGCCGCGTCGGGCAGGCCGAAGGATTCTCCCAGGGACAGGTTGATGACGTCGAGGTGGTCGGAGGGGTCGCCGTTCTGATCGGGATCCATCGCCCACTCGATCGCCGGCAGGGTCATCTCGGTGGAGCCCGCGCAGCCGAAGACCTTCAGGGCG
Organism: Modestobacter sp.; assembly: GCA_025933855.1. Classification (GTDB taxonomy): domain Bacteria; phylum Actinomycetota; class Actinomycetes; order Mycobacteriales; family Geodermatophilaceae; genus Modestobacter. The sequence continues at coordinate 4,837 of JAICZD010000122.1, forward strand.
TAGAGCTCGGCGCCCGGAGCCATGCCCGGCCCGATCTCCAGGTCCGGGGGAACCGCGTCGTAACCGCCGCGATACGTGCTGCCGTCTGCGCTGACGCCGTATCCGGCGGCGGTGCCGGCGACGTGCGAGCCGTGGCCCTCGCAGTCCAGCGGGTTGTCGTCGGGCTGGGCGGGCGTGCCGAGGTCGGCGTCGTACGCATCCCCGACGAAGTCGTGGCCGCCGACCACCTTGGCGTTGGGGAAGACCCCGGCCGGCGCGGGCTGGCTCTCGGCCGCCTGCAGGGACTGGTATTCCTCGACGCTGCCGCTCCCGCCGAAGTCGGTGTGGGTGTAGTCGATGCCGGAGTCGATGATGCCGATCCGCACGCCCTCGCCGGTGTTGCCGAGGTCCTGCCAGACCTGCTGGGCGCGCACGACAGCGGCGGCACCGGTGTTGCCGACCTGCTTGCGGCTGATCAGGTGCACCGCCGCCACCCCCGGCATCGCCGACAGCGCCTCGTAGTCCGCCGCGTCGGCGCGTACCGCGACTCCCGGGAGCGCCGTGGTCACCGAATACAGGACCGAGGCGCCCGGCACCGTGGCAGAAAGCTCGTCGACGACCTGCCGGGAGGCCGCGGACACCCCGGCCTTGGCGGCCGCGGCAGCCGCGGCGGCGCCCGCCGGGCCGGCCGAGGGCAGCGCCGCGGCGTAGACCTGCGCCGTCGAGGGCGTCGTGAGCTGGACGAAGAAGGACGCCGGGCCACTGCCGGCCAGGCCCGCGGGCCGGCCGGTGTCCCGGCGCGTGGCCAGCTGCTGCCTCACCTGCCCGACCTGGTCCCCGGTCAGCGTCAGCTGCTGACCGCCGAGGCGGTCCACCACGGTGGCCGGGGAGGCCGAGGCGACGCCGGCGCCACCGGCGGCCACCACGGCCACGGTGACGGCGACGACGCCGGCCCGGAGCGGACCACCGCCACGGCGCGCCCCGCTCCTGGTCGTTCGGGTGAGGCGCACCTGGACTCCTGTCGGTCGTCGGTCCCGCTTCGTTGCGGCCCGGTCACGGACTGCGGACACCGAACACCGTGCTGGCTGTGGTCACTCAGTGCCTATAGGCCGGATGGAGCACGTCCCGGCGCAAACGGGCTAGCCACGACCGGGGTCGTCCGTGCGGGGTCCGGCCGGTGCGCGGTCGGACAGTCGGCGCGCGGCAATCGCCGCGGGTGGATCATCCGCACTAGGCCGAATGGCTCTACCTGTGGATGTTCGACGGACCGGCTGGACCGAAGCAGTGACCTCGCTGAGCCAGGGCTGTGCAGCCGGCCATCGGACGGGTCGGCAGCCGCCTCAGCCTCAGAGAGCGTTCAGGTCGGCGACGCGGGCCTGCCGGGCGCCGATCCGCCCGGCGATGTCGGCCAGCATCTCGCTGCCGACGGGGCTGTCCACGGTGACCGCCATCAGGGCGTCACCACCCTGGGTGGTCCGGCTCACCTGGGCGCCGGCGATGTTCACGCCGGCCTCCCCCAGGGCCGCCCCGACCGTTCCGACGACTCCTGGCCGGTCGGCGTAGACGAAGAACAGCAGGTAGCCGTCGGCGGTCAGGTCGAGGTCGAAGCCCCCGACCTCGGTGAGCTTGGGCACCTGGTTCTTGCCGTACAGGGTCCCCGAGACGGTGACCTCCGATCCGTCGGCCATCGCGCCCCGCACGGTGATCAGGTTGCGGTAGTCAGGGCTCTCCGGGTTGCTGCTCAGCGCCACCTCGAGCCCGCGCTGGCCGGCGAGCAAAGGCGCGTTGACGTAGGTGACCGGCTCCTCCACGACGTCGGCGAAGACCCCGCGGAGCACCGCCAGCTGCACCACGGAGACGTCGAACTCGGCAATCTTGCCGAGCACCTCGACGTTCACCGACTGCGCGAGCCCGCCGGCGACCGCAGTGAAGACCCGGCCCAGCTTCTCGGCCAGCGGCAGACCGGGGCGCACGTCCTCGGCCACCACTCCCCCGGCCTGGACGTTGACCGCATCGGGGACGAAGTCGCCCTGCAGCGCCAGCCGGACGCTGCGCGCCACGGCCGTGCCGGCCTTGTCCTGGGCCTCGGTGGTGGAGGCGCCCAGGTGCGGGGTGACGACCACGTTGGGCAGCGCGAACAGCGGGCTGTCGGTGCAGGGCTCGGTGGCGTACACGTCGATGCCGGCGGCGCCGACCTGCCCGCACTTGAGCGCGTCGGCGAGCGCGGCCTCGTCGACGAGCCCGCCGCGGGCGGCGTTGACGATGATCACGCCCCGCTTCGTCGCGGCCAGCTGGTCGGCACCGATCAGCCCGAGCGTCTCCGGGGTCTTCGGCAGGTGGATGGTGATGAAGTCCGACTCGCGGAGCAGCTCCTCCAGCGACACCAGCCGGACGCCGAGCTGGGCGGCGCGCCCGGGCTGGATGTACGGGTCGTAGGCGATCAGGGTGACCCCGAAGGCGGCCAGTCGCTGGGCGACGAGCACGCCGATGCGGCCCAGTCCGACCACTCCGACGGTCTTCTCGGTCACCTCGACCCCGGTGAACTGCGACCGCGCCCACTTCCCGGCGCGCAGCGAGGCATCGGCGGCGGCGATGTGCCGGGCAGCTGCCAGCAGCAGGCCGACGGCGTGCTCGGCGGCGCTCACGATGTTGGACGTCGGTGCATTGACGACCAGCACGCCCCGCTCGGTGGCCGCGGCGACGTCCACGTTGTCCAGCCCGATGCCCGCCCGGGCGACCACCTGCAGCTTCGGTGCCGCAGCGAGGGCCTCGGCGTCCATCCGGGTGGCGGACCGGATCAGCACGGCCGAGGCCTCGGCGAGCGCCGGCAGCAACGCGGCCCGGTCCGCGCCGTCGACGTGCCGGATCTCGACGCCCTCCCCGAGGACCTCCAGCACGCTGGGAGCGAGCTCTTCGGCGATCAGGACGACGGGTTCGGGCGCGGTCACGGGTGCACAGCCTAGGAGGCCGGGTCGAGGGCGACACACGTGCACCTCTGCGGGTTTGCTCCGCCGCGCCCGTCCCGGCCATCCTGGCCGGGCAGCGCCGGTGTCACCGGCCTCGTCCGGAGGAGACCATGAGCGACGAGCGCGACGACCCCCTGGAGCACCCCGGGAGCGGGGCGCACCAGTCCGGCGCCGGGCCCGGGGACGTCTCCGGCGAGCAGCAGACCGGGCCGGCGCCGACCTATCCGCGACCGCCCGAGTGGTCCCCCGGGCCCACGCAGCCCTACGGCGGGCCAGCAGCCGGGTACGGCCAGTACGGCGGACCGGGCCCGTATCCGGGCTACGGCCAGTACGGGGCGCCCGGCCAGTACGGGGCGCCCGGCCCGTACGGGGCGCCCGGCCCGTACGGGGCGCCCGGCCCGTACGGGGCGCCCGGCCAGTACGGGGCGCCCGGCCAGTACGGGGCGCCCGGCCAGTACGGCCAGTACGGCGGCTATGGGCAGGCGGCGCCGGCCCGACCTGCCGTGGTCATCACCGCGGCGGTGCTGGGGTTCGTGCTGGCCGCCCTGGGCGTGATCGTCAGCCTGGCCCTCGTTGTCTTCGGGGCCGCGGTGGCCGGTGGCGCCAGCGGGTTCGACGAGGAACTGCTCCCCGGCTCGGGCTCCAGCTCCGGCATCGGGCTGGGCGCGGTGGCCGGCGTCGCGCTGGCCGTAGGCCTGGTTGCGGTGGCCTGGACGGCGCTGATGGTGTGGGGCGCGGTGTGGGCGCTGACCGGCCGCAACCGCGTGCTGCTCATCGTCGGGAGTGCCGTCTCGGTGCTCCTCACCGGCCTGCTGGTGACGGCGAACCTGGCCGCCGGCGCGACCGACGGCATCGTGTTCGCGCTGCTGCTGTTCGCCGCCTCGGTGGCCACGGTCGTCCTGGTGTGCGTGCCGCCGGCCAGCCGGTTCTTCGCCGCCTGCCGCAGCCTGCGCCGCGGCCGCTGAGCCGGTCCGTGGACGCAGGACGGCCCCCGCAGCGGGTCGCTGCGAGGGCCGTCCGTCAGGCCCCGCTCGGAGGCGAGGGGAGCGGGGTCCTCTTTCAGTTGCGGGCGGCGCTGCCGGTGTAGTCGTCGGCCGACGAGACCCAGCTCATCAGCCCGCGCAGCCGGCGGCCGGTCTCCTCGATCGGGTGCGCCTCGGCGGCGGCACGCTTGGCCTTGAAGTCCGGGGCGCCGGCGTCCTGGTCGGCGATGAAGGCCGCGGCCCAGGAGCCGTCCTGGATCGCGGCCAGCACCTCCTTCATGGTGGCCTTGACCCGCTCGTCGATCACCTTCGGCCCGGAGGTGTAGTCGCCGTACTCGGCGGTGTCGGACACCGACCAGCGCTGCTTGGCGATGCCGCCCTCGTACATGAGGTCGACGATCAGCTTCAGCTCGTGCAGGCACTCGAAGTA
>JAICZD010000222.1 GCA_025933855.1 Modestobacter sp.
GCCTCAACGGTGACTGGCTGATCAGCCGGCAGCGGTTCTTCGGCGTCCCGTTCCCGGTCTGGTACGCCCTGGACGCCGACGGCGAGCCGGACCACTCCACGCCGATCCTCGCCCCGGAGTCGGCGCTGCCGGTGGATCCCTCCTCCGACGTCCCCGACGGCTACACCGCCGACCAGCGGGGCGTGCCCGGCGGATTCCTGGCCGACCCCGACGTGATGGACACCTGGGCCACGTCGTCGCTGTCCCCGCAGGTGTCCTCCGGCTGGGACACCGACCCGGAGCTGTTCGCGCACGTCTTCCCGATGGACCTGCGCCCGCAGGCGCACGACATCATCCGGACCTGGCTGTTCTCCACCGTGGTGCGCGCGCACTACGAGCACGGGGTGGCCCCGTGGTCGCACGCGGCGATCTCCGGGTTCGTCGTGGACCCCGACCGCAAGAAGATGTCGAAGTCCAAGGGCAACGCGACCACGCCGATCGACGTCCTGGAGCGCTACGGCACCGACGCCGTCCGCTGGCGGGCGGCCGGCGCGCGGCCGGGGGCCGATTCGCCGTTCGACGAGGCGCAGATGAAGGTCGGCCGCCGGCTGGCCATCAAGCTGCTCAACGTCGGGAAGTTCGTGCTCGGCCTGGGCGCGTCGGCCGGTCTGTCGGCCGAGGACGTCACCGAGCCGCTGGACCGCTCGCTGCTCACCCGGCTGGCGGCGGTGGTCGACGAGGCGACCGCGGCGATGGAGGCCTACAACTACACCCGCGCCCTGGAGGTCACCGAGACGTTCTTCTGGTCCTTCTGCGACGACTACGTGGAGCTGGTGAAGACCCGCGCCTACGGCTCGGGAGCCGCGGCCAGGTCGGCGCAGGCCGCCCTGGCGCTGGCCCTGTCGGTGCAGCTGCGGCTGTTCGCCCCGGTGCTGCCGTTCGTCACCGAGGAGGTGTGGTCCTGGTGGCAGGCGGGCTCGGTGCACCGCGCGCCGTGGCCGGTGCCCGGTGAGCTGCCCGCCGGCGGCGACCCCGCGCTGCTGCCGGTGGCCGCGGAGGCGCTGGCCGCGGTGCGCAAGGCGAAGTCCGAGGCCAAGCAGTCGATGCGGGCCGACGTGGACTCCGCGACGGTCACCGCACCGTCGGCCCAGGTGGCGCTGGTGGAGGCGGCCCGCTCGGACCTGACCGACGCCGGCCGGATCGCGGAGCTCTCGACGGTGGCCGGCGAGGGTCCGCTCCGGGTCGACGTCGTCCTGGCCGCGGCGCCGGCTCCGGGCTGACTGGCGTACCGCCGGCGCGAGGACGAGCGCAAGGAGCGTCACCGGGGGACGGCCGGCGGCCCGGACGGGCCGGTCGCGCCGTTGCCGACGGCGCGCGCCCGTCCGTCCAGCTTCCTCCCAGGAGCGCCGAGCAGCATGGCCGCCGAGGAGTGACGCCGGCTGCAGAAGAGGTTCCGGTGCTGAACGGGAGATCGCTCGCCGACCTGTCGGTGGTGCACGGTTGGCTGCACGTCCTGTTGCTCACCGCGGCCGGCATCGGCCTGCTCGGGCTGCTGCTCCTGCGCCGGACCCGCGGCTGGTGGACCCGCAGCCTGCCCCTCGCGGTCCTCATCACCCTGGCCGTGCTCGCCCTCGGGTGGGCGGTGCTCCAGGTGACGAAACCGTGGCCGGACGCGCTGCCCGTGCCGGTGTTCGTCAGCGCGGGGTCCGGGGTGCTCGCCGTGACCCTGCTTCCGCTGGGGTGGCGCCGGCAGCGCTGGGTGGTGCACGTGCTCGCTCCGGCGGCGGCGCTGCTCGCCGTGCTGGGCGCCGCCGTGGGCGTCGACACCGTGTACGGGTCCTTCCCGACGGTGGGCACCGCGCTCCAGCTGCCGCCCTACGACACGGTCTCCGCCACCCAGGTGCTGGATCGTGCGTCCCGAGGGGCGACCGCCCGGCCCGCCCCCCAGCCGCTGTCGCAGAGCTGGCACCCACCCGCCGACCTGCGCTCGACCGGCGCGGTGTTCCAGGCCGACATCCCGGCCACCCGATCGGGTTTCGTCGCCCGCTCCGCCTGGATCTACGTGCCGCCGGCATACCTCGCCGGCGACCCGCCCCCGCTGCCGCTCCTGGTGCTGATCGGCGGCCAGCCGGGCGGCCCCCGGGACTGGCTGGACGGCGGCCAGCTGGCGCAGCGGATGGACGCGTGGGCCGCCGCCCACCGCGGGCTGGCCCCCGTCGTGGTGATGCCCGACGCCCTGGGCAGCACGACCGGCAACCCCATGTGCCTGGACTCGGCACTGGGCCGTGCCGACACGTACCTCTCGCAGGATGTGCCCGCCTGGGCGGAGTCGACCCTGCACGTCGACCCCGACTCCGCCCACTGGGCGGTCGGTGGGTTCTCCTTCGGCGGCACCTGCGCACTCCAGCTCGCAGTGGCCCACCCCGATGTCTTCCCGACCTTCTTCGACGCCTCCGGCCAGCTGGGCCCGACGCTGGGCGACCGGGCGCGCACCGTCGCCGCCGCGTTCCACGGCGATGACGCCGCCTACACCGCGCACGACCCGCTGGCCGTGCTGCCGACCCGCAGCTGGCCGGGGTCCGCCGGCTACCTGGTGGTCGGCGCGCAGGACCGCAGCTACGAGCCGCAGGCGCGCACCGTGGTCGCGGCCGCCAGGGCGGCCGGGCTGTCGGTGACCTTCCTGGAGCTCCCGGGTGCGCACGACTGGAGCGTGTGCACCGGCGGCTTCGAGCGGGCGATGCCCTGGATGGCGACCCGGATGGGGCTCACCCCGTGACCGGCATGAGCACCGCCGGGGCTCCGCGGACGACCCGGCTGTGGGCCACGGTGCACCGCTTCCCGCTGACCATCGGCGCGCTCGCCGTGCTGCTGGCGGTGGGCAGCGCCACCGGGAGCCTCGTGCACGGGCCCCCGCCCGCGCTGCGCGCAGCCGTCGCAGCCGGGGTCGGCCATCGGCTGGGCGGACTGCTCACGTCGGGCCTGTGGGCCGCCGACGCCACGTCGTACCTGGCCGTGGCCGCCGCGGTCCTGCTCCTGCTCGCTCCGGCCGAACGCCGGCTGGGGACCCGGGTCGCCGTCACCGGTCTGATCGCGGGCCAGGCGCTGGGTGCCGCGGTGGGGCTCGCGGTCATCGGCGCCCTGGCGGCGGCCGGGGACTCCTGGGCCCGGGAGATCTCCGGCACCGACCTGCTCGGGCCCCTTCCGGGGGTCCTGGCGGTCACCGGCCTCGCCACCGCCCGCGGTCCGGCCGTGTCGAGACGCCGGCTGCGGCTGGTGCTGACCGTCGTCCTGGTGGCCCTGGTCCTCTACTCGGGCACCGCCGGCGACGTCGTCCGGCTCACCGGCTGGCTCCTCGGGCTGGTGGCCGCCGGACTGCTGCGCCGCCACGAGCACGCGCCCGTCGCCGGGCACCACAGTCGGCGCGAGGGCCGGGCGCTCGTGGCGCTGGTCGTGGCGGTCACCGCCCTCGGCCCCCTGCTCGCGGCCGTCTCCCGGACCCCGGACGGACCGTGGGCGGTCGTCTCCCACCTGTTCGTGTCCGGCCGGCCGCACCACGCGTGGCTGGAGGCGGTGTGCGGCCCCGGAGGCAACCCGGCCGACTGCCGGGAACTGGAGGCGCGCGCCCGGCTCACCGGGCACGGGCCGGCACTGCTGTCGGTGCTGCCTGTGGTCCTGCAGCTGGTGCTCGCCGAGGGGCTGCGCCGGGGACGACGGGCGGCCTGGATGGCGGCGGTCGGACTCAGTGGCGCGCTGACCGCGGTCGGCGGGCTGGTCGTGCTCACCGTGCTGCGGAGGCCCGCGGACTCGCTGGCGATGCTGGACGCGCGCCCGGGCAGTCTGCCGGCGGTGTCCGTGGCCGCTCCCCTGGTGGCCCCGCTCGGCGTGCTCGTCCTCCTGCTGCTCACCCGCGGCCGGTTCGGTGTCCGGCTCGCCCCGGGCGCCGGCCGCCGGTGGTTGCTCGCCTCCGTGTCCGGTCTCGCGGTCGTGGCGTCGGGCTACGTGGCCGCCGGGTCACTGCTGAGCCGCCAGTTCACCAGCCCGCCGTCCGCCGTCGGCCTGCTCGTGGACCTGTCCACCCGGATGCTCCCACCGGGATACCTCGGCGAGCTCGTCCCGCCGCTGGTGCCCCTGCACCACGGTGCCCGGTTGATCGCCGGCTGGGCCGGCGTGGCGGCCTGGACCGTGCTGCTGGTCATCGCGCTGCTCCTGGTCCGCCCCACGGCGCCGGCCGGCGACGCGCTGAGCGCGCGGCGGCTGGTCGAGCAGCACGGCGCCGGACCGTTGTCGTTCATGACGACCTGGACGGGCAACCGGTACTGGTTCACTCCCGACGCCGCGGCAGTGGTCGCCTTCCGGGTCATCGGCGGCGTGGCGATCACGACCGGGGACCCGGTGGGGACGCCCGCGACCCGCGCGGAGGCCGTCCGCGGCTTCACCGCCTGGTGCGACGAGCAGGGCTGGACGCCGTGCTGGTACGCCGTGACGGACGAGGTCGCGCGGGCGCTGGCAGGGCAGGAGGCCCGGCAGCTCCAGGTGGCGGCCGAGACGTGGCTGCCCCTGAGTGGGCTGTCGTTCCGCGGCCGACGGTGGCAGGACGTGCGGACGGCGATCAACCGGGCCGCTCGAGAAGGCGTGCGGGCTCAGTGGTGCACCTGGCCGGAGGCCCCGCTCGCGCTGCGTCAGCAGTTGGTCCGGCTCTCCGAGGACTGGCTGGCGAACAAGGGGCTGCCGGAGATGGGGTTCACCCTCGGCGGCCTGGACGAGCTCACCGACGACGCCGTCCGGTGCCTGATCGCCGTGCACGACGACGGCCGGGTGGCCGGCCTCACCAGCTGGCTGCCGGCGTACCGGGACGGCCGGCCGGTCGGCTGGACCCTCGACGTCATGCGCCGCCGGCACGACGCCGGACCCGGCACCGTGGAGTTCCTGATCGGCACCGCGGCGCTGACCTTCCAGGAGGAGGGCGCCGAGTGGGTCAGCCTCTCCGGCGCACCGCTCGCGCTTCCGCAGGGAGCAGCGGGCGGTGGCGGCCTCGCCCGGCTGCTGGAGCTCGCCGGCCGCACGATGGAGCCGGTCTACGGCTTCCGGTCCCTCCTGGCGTTCAAGGCGAAGTTCCAGCCCCGTTACCGGCCGCTGTGGCTGGTGTACCCCGGCACCGGTGACCTGCCCCGGATCGCCCGGGCGGTGTCCCGGGCCTACCTGCCGGAGCTGTCACCGGTGCAGGCGCTCCGGCTCGCCGGCGCCGTGGTCCGCGGTCACCGGCACGCGCATCGACCGCAGCTGCGCTGGCCGGCGGAACGGCCCGCGCAGCCCGACGTGCTGGCGACACCCAGCGGCGCCGCGAGCCGGTGACGACCCCGGACGCCGATCGGCGGCACCGCGGCACACCAGGGGATCCGGGCAGGCCGTCCGGCCGAGAGCGGCGGACCGGTGGGCTCGGCCGCCCGGGCAGACGACCCGCGCTGCTGGTCACGCCGGTGCTGATGCTGGGCAGCTGCAGTGGCGCCGCGGTCTCCCACCCGCCTCCGCAGCCCTTCCCGACCGCCCTGCACGTGCTCGCC
>JAICZD010000123.1 GCA_025933855.1 Modestobacter sp.
CAGCTCGATCGCCGTCCGGCCCTCCAGGTCGGGGCGCGCGTCGGCCGTCACGGTGTAGACCTCCCACGGCTCACCGCCGGGGCCGGTGACCCAGACCTTGTCCTGGACGGCGTAGCAGCAAGTGGTGCCCTCCTCGGAACGGGTGGCCAGGCCGGCCGCCGCGAGGCGGTCGGTCGCCGCCGTGACCTCGGCCGAAGCGGCCACCTCGACTCCCAGGTGGTCCATCCGGGTGTCCTCGCCCGGCTGCCCCTCCAGGAGCACCAGCTTCAGCGGCGGCTCGGCGACCGCGAAGTTCGCGTAGCCGGGGCGGCGCTTGGCGGGGCGGGTGTCGAACAGCCGGGAGTAGAAGTCGACGGCTGCCTCCAGGTCGGCGACACGGAGGGCGAGTTGCACGCGGGACATCAGGGACCCCTTCCGGATCAGATATCGACGGGTGTCGATGTCTGAGACTGTGGCCTATCCATTGATGGTTGTCAATATGATCGATAGGGTGCAGAGCAGGAACCCGCCCCAGGAGGACCGATGAGCGACCCGGCCGACGTGCCGTGCTGCACTCCGCTGACCGCCGCGGCCATGAGCGCCGAGCAGGCCGATCAGGTCGCCCCGCTGCTCAAGGCCCTCGCCGACCCCGTCCGGCTGCGGCTGGTGAGCCTGATCGCCGCCGCCGAGGGCGGAGAGGCCTGCGTATGCGAGCTGAACGGAGCCTTCGACCAGACCCAGGCCACGATCAGCCACCACCTGAAGGTGCTCCACACCGCCGGGCTGCTGGAGCGGGACAAGCGCGGCGTCTGGGTCTACTACGCCGTGCGCCCGGAGGCGCTGTCCGCGGTGGCCACGCTGTTCACCGCTCCCGCCCTGGCCGGAGCATGAGCGCGGCCATCCCCGAGACCGCGCGGCGGAGCCGGTGACCACGCCCAGCGTGTTGTTCGTCTGCGTGCACAACGCCGGCCGGTCCCAGATGGCCGCCGGCTGGTTGCGCCACCTGGCCGGCGACCGCGTCGAGGTGCGCTCGGCCGGGTCCACCCCCGCTGACCGGGTGAACCCCGCCGCGGTCGACGCGATGGCCGAGGTGGGTATCGACATCGCCGGCGAGCGACCGAAGGTGCTGACCCCCGAGGCGGTCGAGGTGTCGGACGTCGTCGTCACGATGGGCTGCGGCGACACGTGCCCGGTCCTTCCGGGGAAGCGGTACCTCGACTGGGAGCTGGCCGACCCGGCCGGGCAGGGCATCGAGGCGGTCCGGCCGATCCGCGACCAGATCGAGGTCCGGGTCCGGGGGCTGCTGGTCGACCTGCTGCGACCCTCCCCGGTCGCCTGACCGCCGGACGTCGTCTGCCTGGTCGCGCCGCCGAGCGAAGCCCGACATGTCAGCGGAGGACCGGCTCGACCGGCGTGGTGGTGCCGTCCTCCCACACCACCAGGCCGGAGCGGCCCGGCCGGGTCTCCAGCCAGCGCGCCGCCGCACGGCCGTGCGCGTACGCAGCGGTGGCGTCGATGTCGGCCCAGGTGAGCGAGCCGGCCACGACGGTGACGGAGGCGACGCCGGACGGCGGCCGGCCGGTGCGGGCGTCGACCAGGTGGTGCCCGCGGTGCGCGGTCCCCGAGGTCGCGACCGCGCCGGTGCACACCGGCAGCACCGCCAGGATGCGCCGCGGGTCGGCCGGGTCCTCCACCCCGATCCGCCACGGTGCGGCGTCCGGGTCGAGGGTCCGGCAGGTCAGGTCCCCGCCGGCGGACAGGCAGAAGTCGGTCTCCGGCAGGACCCGCAGCGAGGCCGCGGCCCGCTCGACGGCCCAGCCCTTCACCACACCGCTGGGGTCCAGCACCCGGCCTTCGGGCCCGGGTCGCCACACGCTGAACGCCCCCGCCGACTGCCGCTCGGCCGCTTCGCCCAGCGCGAGCACCTCCGCGACCTCCGGCGGGCAGTCCTCCACACCGATCTCGCCACGGCGGAGCCGGGTGACGGCGGAGTCGGCCCGGTAGGTGCTGAACACCCGGTCGACGTCGCGCAGGACGGTCATCACCTCGGCCCACGCCGCCCGAGCGGCCCGGTCGTCCCGGTGCCGGCCGCGCAGCGCCAGGCTGATCGGCATACCCATGACGTGCTCGACGTACCGCGCCGTCGGCCGCCCGGGCGCGCGGGTGCCGGTCACAGCCCCGCCTCGTCCAGGGCGCTCTGCAGGGACTCGACGTAGCCCTCGCTGGTGACGGTCGCGCCGCTGACCATGTCGATGTCCGCGCTCTGCGCGTCCTTCGTCTCCCGGATCAGGACGGGCAGCGCGCGGGCGTTGATCTGCCGGTCCTTGCCGTTGCTGTTCGGGTACTCCACCACCGAGACGTCGGTGATCGTGCCGTTCGCGACGGAGATCGCCACCTGCACCGGGCCCCAGCGGGTGCTGGCGGCGTCCCCGGTGACGGTCGTGGCCTTCACGGTGGACCCCGTCGTGGACCCGGAGCCGCCCGCCGAGGACGAGGCCCCCGAGCCGCCCGCCGTTCCGCTCGACACCGGGCCGACCACGGCGGAGTCGCCACCGGCGACGGCCTGCGAGGACGTGGACGTGTGGTAGCCGAACAGCAGGACCAGCGTGGTGGCGGTGCTCATCAGCCAGAGGACGATGCGGCGCATCGGGGTCACCATCCGAAGCTCTCGACGTGGAACTGGTCAGCGGGCAGGCCGGCGGCCTGCGTGGTGCGGCGGACGTCGTCGGCCCACGGCTCGGGGCCGCAGACGTAGACGTCCCGGTCGGCGATGTCGGGCACCCAGGAGGTCAGTGCGGCCAGGTCGTCGGCCGGGCCGATCCCGTCGCCGAGCCAGGAGCCGGGCTCGCGCCGGTGGCCGGGCAGCCAGAGCACCTGCAGCCCGCGCTCGGCGGCCAGCGCGTTCAGCTCGGCCGCGAACAGCGGGGTGCCGGTGTAGCGGTGCAGCAGGACGGCGTCGCCGGGGGCGTAGTCCAGTGCCTCGGCCAGCGCGCGCAGCGGCGTGATACCGACGCCGGCGCCGATCAGGGCCACCCGAGCGCGGGTGCGGGCCCGGGCGGACAGCCGCCCGTAGGGGCCCTCGATGAGCACGCGCGTTCCGGGGCGCAGCGCCCCCAGGGCCGCGCTGCCGTCGCCGACCACCTTCGCGGTGATCCGCAGGGCGCGCCCGTCCGGGGCGGCGGACAGCGAGTACGGATGGGCGCGGGTCCATCCCGGGCCGTCCAGGAAGCGGAAGGTGCAGAACTGCCCGGCCTCGACCCGGAACCGGCCGTCGCGGCGACCGGCCAGGTGCACCGAGACGACGCCGTCGTCCTCGGCCACGACCGAGGTGACCCGCAGGCCGGCCCGGACGCTGCGCCACGCCGGCAGGGCGACCCGCCACCCGAGCACGGCCCCCACGGCGGCGAGCCACAGCCCCCACCAGAACACCGTCCGGGCCGGCGAGGCGAGGAAGTCCTGTCCCGTCCACAGCTGGTGGGGCAGGGCGAGCCCGGCGCCGAGGTAGGCGTAGAGGTGCAGCAGGTGCCAGGACTCGTAGCGCAGCCGCCGCCGCGCCGCCCGCACGCTGGTGACGACGACCAGGACCAGGCAGCCGGTGCCGGCAGCGGCCAGCAGCATGCCCGGGTAGTCGACGGTCAGATCCCACAGGGTGGCCGGGGTGCGGCCCAGCTCGCCGGCCGCGTACCCCCAGGTGATCAACCCGATGTGGGTCATCATCAGGCTGAACGAGCTGAAGCCGGTGAGGCGGTGGATGCGGGCCAGCCGGTCCTGGCCGAAGGCGTGCTCCAGCACCGGGACGCGGGCCATCAGCAGCACCTGGACCAGCAGCAGGTCGGCGGCGAGCAACCCGGTCAGCCGGCCGGCGGAGGTCAGCCCGGCGGCCCAGCCGGACAGGTCCTGGACGCCGCCGCCGGACGCCCACCAGTAGGTCACCAGCAGCAGGCTCGCCCACAGCCCGGCCAGGGCCGCCAGCCGGACACCGGCATCGAGCCGGGCGCGGGCGCCGGACCCGCGCCCGGCTCGGGGGACGGCGGCCGGCCGCGCCGCCGCAGCGGACGTGGTCACGCGGCACCTCGGGGAGGGGGGACATGGTGGACGGTCACGGGAGCTCCTCGAGCGGGATGGGACGACCCCGACCTTCAGCGGTGCGGCTGGGGTCGATCCCAGGTCGCGCTGTGCGGTCGCTGAGAAGGCCGTCCCGGGCCGTGGTCGCCGGCGCTCACACGTGGCGGTGGCCGGACGCTGAGCCTGCGCACAGGAAAGTCGCCCAGCGTTCGGGCTCCGGGCCGTTCCGAGGCCCACGGACGAAGGAGATGCAGTGGAGCAGGCGAGATGGCGCCGTTGGGGCGCCGGTGCCGGGTTGGTGGCCGCGGGCGCGATCACCGGGGGAATCCTCGCCGGCACGGTGCCGGCCGGCGCGGACACCGACACCGCGACCCCGGACAGCTCGACCGGCCAGCCGGGCGACGCGTCCCAGCCGCAGCGCTCCGACGAGCAGCTGCTGACCGGGGACACCAAGGCCAAGGTCGAGGCCGCCGTCCTGGCGGCGTCCCCCGGGGCGACCATCCAGCGCACCGAGACCGACTCCGGCGGCGTGTACGAGTCGCACGTCGTCACGACCGACGGCCAGGACCTCACCGTGCAGGTCGGCTCGGACTTCGCGGTCACCGGCACCGATGCCGGCGGGCCCGGTGGCGGCCACGGTGGGCACGGCCAGCGCGGCCCCGGCGGGGACGACGGCGGGGACGCCGGCGGCAGCGCCCCGGCACCGGAGGGCCAGGGCGCCTGACCGCACCGGAAGGGGCTGGTGCCACCCGGGGTCCGGTCCCCGGTGGCACCGGCCCGCCGGCGGGCGACGGTCGGACGCACCGGGGACCAGGCCCCGCCCGAGCGGAGCCGGGCCCTCACCCCTTTCGGTGAACCCCGGGGATTCCATTGCGGTGAGCGGCGCTGCAGGCCGATGACATGGTCATGGGACAGCAGGAGCGGCAGGCGACGGCACAGCCGCGGTCCGTCCGGGCACTGCTGCTGACGATCGCCCTCGCGGCCGTGTACGCCACCGGCGTCGGCGGACGTCCGCCCAGCACCGCGTGGACCTACGACGTCGTCCTGTTCAACCTGCCCTACCTCGCCGGGGCCGGAGCCTGCTTCGGCGCCGCGGCCCGGGTGCGGACGGAACGGATCACCTGGTGCGGCATGGGCGCCGCGCTGGTCCTCAGCGCGGTCGGCAACGCGCTGCGCGTGCTCGCCGGCGGGATCCACGGCAGCGGAACGCTGTCCTCGCTGGCCGAGCTGGTGTCCCTCGCGGGGTACCTCGCCATCTACGTCCCGGTGATCGGGCTCATCCGCGCCCGGGTGCCCCGCTTCCACCCCAGCATGTGGCTGGACGGCATCATCGGCGCCCTCGGCAGCCTGTCCGCCGGGGTGGCCTTCGTGCTCGGCCCCTACCTGGGCCTCGCGCCCGGCCACGCCGCTGTCGCGCTCGGCGACCTGGTCCCGCCGGCCACCGACGTGACGCTGGCCGCCGTCATGGTGACCGTCGGCTCCATCCTCGGGGTCCGCCTGGACCGCACGCTGCTCACCATGGCCGCCGCGCTGTGCGTCGTCTGCGCCTCCGACATCGTCCTGTTCGCCCTGCAGGTGCAGGGCCGCTACGTTCCCGGCGGCCCGCTCGAGCTCGGCTGGCTGGGCGGCGTCGTGCTGGCCGCTCTCGCGGCGTCGGGTGCCCATGAGCGTCCTGCGCCCGTCGACGGCAGCGGCCGCTCCCGCATCGGCTGGCGGCTCCTCGCGGTGCCGCTGGCCTGCACCGTGGCCAGCCTCGTCGTCCTGGGTGCCGGCTGGACCCACCCGATGCCTGCCGTCTCCGCCTGGCTGGCGATCGCCTGCGTGCTGGCCGGCATCGCGCGCATCGCGGTGACCTTCCGGGAGGTCCGCAGCTTCCACGAGGTCGAGCAGCAGGCCCGTACCGACGAACTCACCGGCCTGGCCAACCGACGTGCGCTGCTGGAACGGGGCGCCCGGATCGTCGCCGCGGCCGGCGTGCGACGCCCGGCCGCCCTGCTGCTGATGGACCTCGACGGGTTCAAGGAGGTCAACGACAGCCTCGGACACTCCGCCGGCGACGACCTGCTGCGCCAGGTCGGTCCCCGGTTGCGGGCCGCGCTGCGCGCCGACGACGTCCTGGCCCGGCTCGGTGGTGACGAGTTCGCCGTCCTGCTGCCCGACACCGGCCTCGACGAGGCGGAGGCGCTGGCGCACCGGCTGCGCGAGCTGCTGCTCCGGGAGTTCACCGTGGACAGCATCCGGCTGCACGTCGGCGTCAGCATCGGCGTCTCGACCACGCCCGTGCCGGCAGCCAGCATGCAGGAGCTCCTGCGCTGCGCCGACATCGCCATGTACACGGCCAAACGCGCGCGTGAAGGGGTGCACGTCGCCGTTCCCGACGCCCTCGGCGGAACGGTCGGAGGCGACCGCCTGCGCACCATGGAGGAGCTGCGCACCGCGCTCACCGACGGCCAGCTGCTCGTCTACATGCAGCCCCAGGTGGACCTGCGCGACGGCAGCGTCACCGGGACCGAGGCCCTGGTCCGCTGGCAGCACCCGACCCGTGGTCTCCTCTCCCCCGCCGATCTGCTGCCCGCCGCCGACCAGGCCGGGCTGCTGCGGCCGCTCACCGAGACCGTGCTGGAGCTGGCACTGGCCGCGGCCGGCCGCTGGTGGCCAGCCCACCAGGTGCCTGTGTCGGTGAACCTCTCCGCCGCCAACGTCACCGACCTCGACCTGCCCACCAAGGTCGCCGCGGCGTTGGTCGCGCACGGGTTGCCCGCCCGGGCGCTGACCCTGGAGCTGGTCGAGGACACCCTGATGGCCGATCCGGAACGGGGCCGGACCGTGCTCGCCGACCTGCGCCGTCTCGGCGTCCGGACGTCGATCGACGACTACGGCACGGGCTACAGCTCGCTGGCCTACCTGCGGACCCTCCCCGCCGATGAGCTCAAGCTGGACCGGAGCCTGACCGCGGACGTCGACCACGACCCGCGGGCGGCAGCGATCGTCCAGCACACCGTCGCGCTCGCGC
Source organism: Modestobacter sp. (assembly GCA_025933855.1). Classification (GTDB taxonomy): domain Bacteria; phylum Actinomycetota; class Actinomycetes; order Mycobacteriales; family Geodermatophilaceae; genus Modestobacter. The sequence continues at coordinate 7,058 of JAICZD010000123.1, forward strand.
ACGATCTCGGGCTGACGCTGGTCGCCGAAGGCGTGGAGGACGACGCGACCGGCGCCGTGCTGGCGCGGCTCGGCTGCGACGTCGCCCAGGGCTACGCGATCGCCCGCCCGATGCCCGTCGAGGACTTCCTCGCCTGGCTGGTCGAACCCAGCCACTCCCTGCTGGCCCGGACACCGGCCTGAGAGATCCGGTTCACGCGACATACCCACGTCGTGTCGACACTTTGAGGGGCCGGTCCGTCACGCTGGGCAGATGAACACGTCCCCCCACGCGTCGCGGATGGCTCCGCCGTCCCCCGCACTGGACCTCTTCGGCACCCGCCGCCTCGGCGACTTCGACGGCGAGCCGCACCGGACCGACCCGGCGGACTGGCGCGACCTCGCTCCGGAGATCGTCCGCCAGCGGCTGGTCATCGAAGGGGTCCCCGCCGGCCGGATCGACGAGGCGCAGATCCGGCTCTACCTCTCCGCGCTGTCCCGCGAGGTGGACATGGTGCAGCTCATCGAGCCGGTGACGCACCGGTCCGACCAGTACGGCTGGGCCGGATGGATCCACTGGGAGACGTCGGGCGCCCACTTCTACGCCTGGGACGAGCCGCGGTTGTTCTTCTCCGTCGACCTGTACACCTGCAAGGCCTTCGACGTGGACACCGCCGTCTCGTTCACCCGCGACTTCCTCCAGGCGGGCACGCTCGTCGCCAGGTCGTTCTGAGATGGGCCTCCGACTGCTGATCGCCGACTCGGCTGCCGAGCGGGACGCCGCACGGGACGTCGAGGCACGGGTGTTCCTGGAGGCGTTCGGCAACACGCCGGACACCATGGCGGAGGAGTACGGCCGCTACGCCGACCGGTCCCGCTTCGTCACCGTGCTCGACGAGCGGACCGGGCGCGCGGTGGGCGCGGCCCGGCTCATCCTCCCGGACGACGCCGGCGAGCTGAAGACGCTGACCGACGTGGCGGCCGGCCCCTGGCAGCTCTGCGTGCCCGACAGCCTCGCCGCGGCCGGCCTGTCCGGTCGGCCGGTCTGGGACGTGGCGACCCTCGCCGTGGACGCCGGCCACCGCCGCGGCAGCGCCGGCACGGAGGTGGTGCTCGCCCTGATCCACGGCCTGTTCCGGTACACGTACGACTCCGGCGTCCCCGGCGCGGTCACCGTCCTGGACGACCACGTCCTGCGGCTGGCACAGGGGATGGGGGTGCCGTGGATCCCGATGCCCGGAGCCACCTCGCAGCCCTACCTGGGCTCCCCCGCCAGCACCCCGTGCACGCTGTCGCTCGGTGCGTACGCGGCCGCCGTCCGGGAGCGCCGGCCGGACCTGGCCCCCGCCCTCGTCGACGGCAGGTTCCGCTCGATCGCCGCGGACCCGGCGGAGCTCGCTCCCGGTCGCGGCGCCGACCCCTGGGACCTCACCGGGTGCGGCGCGGGGTCCGTCCTCGAGGAGGTCGGTCAGCCGGCGACATAGGCCGCCAGGTGGGTGCCGGTGAGGGTGGACCGGGCGGCGACGAGGTCGGCGGGGGTGCCCTCGAAGACGATCCGGCCGCCGTCGTGGCCGGCGCCGGGGCCCAGGTCGATGATCCAGTCCGCGTGCGCCATGACCGCCTGGTGGTGCTCGATGACGATGACCGACTTCCCCGAGTCGACCAGCCTGTCCAGCAGGGCGAGCAGCTGCTCGACGTCGGCCAGGTGCAGGCCGGTCGTCGGCTCGTCGAGCACGTAGACCGCGCCCTTCTCGGCCATCTGGGTGGCCAGCTTCAGCCGCTGGCGCTCGCCGCCGGAGAGGGTGGTGAGAGGCTGGCCGATCTTGAGGTAGCCGAGCCCGACGTCGGCGAGCCGCACCAGGATCTTGTGCGCCGCCGGCAGCTTGCCGTCACCGTCGCCGAAGAACGCCTCGGCCTCGGCGACCGACATCGTCAGCACCTCGTTGATGTCCTTGCCGCCCAGCTTGTAGTCGAGCACCTCGGCCTGGAAGCGCTTGCCCTCGCAGACCTCGCAGGGCGTGGCGACGGTGGCCATGACCCCCAGGTCGGTGTAGACGACGCCGGCCCCGTTGCAGTTCGGGCAGGCCCCC
>JAICZD010000018.1 GCA_025933855.1 Modestobacter sp.
TGCTGCTGGTCGACGAGGTCGACCGGGCCGACGACGAGTTCGAGGCGTTCCTGCTCGAGGTGCTGTCGGACTTCACCATCTCCATCCCCGAGCTCGGCACGGTGCGCGCGCAGACGCCGCCGCTCGTCGTCCTCACCTCCAACCGCACCCGCGAGGTGCACGACGCCCTCAAGCGCCGGTGCCTCTACCACTGGCTGGAGCACCCGGACTTCGCGCGTGAGGTGGCGATCCTGCGCCGCCGGCTGCCGGCGGTGACCGAGGAGCTGGCCCGACAGGTGGCCCGGGCGACCGCGAAGCTGCGCACCCTGGACCTGCTCAAACCCCCCGGGGTCGCGGAGGCGATGGACTGGGCCAGCGCCCTGCACGCTCTCGGCGCCCGGGAGCTCGACCCGGACACCGCAGCCCGCACGCTGGGCGCGGTGCTCAAGTACCGGGAGGACACCGAGCGGGTGCACGCGCTGGCGCGGGGAGCGCTCTTCGGTGAGTGAGAACGGCGGCCCGCCGGCGACCCGGGACGTCGTGGACACCGTGCTCGCCTTCGCCCGGACGCTGCGGCACGCCGGGGTCGCGGCGTCCCCGGACCGGGTCGAGGCGATGCTGGAGGCGGTGGCGCACCTGGACGTGCTGGACCCGAGCGCCGTCTACTGGTCCGGTCGGCTGACCCTCTGCGCGAGCCCGGACGACCTGGACCGCTACGACGCGGCGTTCGCCGCCTTCTTCGGCGGGGAGGCACCGCGCCTGCGGACGCCGGCCGGCCCGGAGCGGCAGCGGGTCGTGCAGAGCGCCCCGATCGAGAGCACCGGCGGGTCGGAGGACGGCGGTGAGCCCGCGGACCTGGCCACCCGGGCCAGCGGCGACGAGGTGCTGCGGCACCGCGACGTCGGCGCGCTGACGGTCGCCGAGCGGGACCAGCTGCGCCGGCTGTTCGCCCTGCTCATCCCGGCCGCGCCGATGCGCCCGTCGCGTCGTCGCCGGCCCGGTCCGCACGGCTCGGTGCACCCGGCCCGCACGGTGCGCCGGGCCCTGCACGACGGTGGCGAGGTCACCCGGCTGATGCACCACCGGGCCCGCCCCCGGCCGCGGCGGGTGGTGCTGCTGATCGACGTCTCCGGGTCGATGAGCCCCTACGCCGACGCGCTGCTGCGGTTCGCGCACGCCGCCGTCCGGGCCCGGCCGGCCAGCACGGAGGTGTTCACCATCGGTACCCGGCTCACCCGGGTCACCCGCGAGCTCCGGCTGCGCGATCCGGACAAGGCGCTGGCGGCCAGCGGCGGCGCCATCCCCGACTGGTCCGGCGGCACCCGGCTCGGTGAGGTGCTCAAGGCGTTCCTGGACCGCTGGGGGCAGCGCGGCACCGCCCGCGGCGCGGTCGTCGTGCTGTGCAGCGACGGCTGGGAACGCGGCGGCACCGAGCTGCTGGGCGAGCAGATGGCCCGGCTGCAGCGGCTGGCGCACGCCGTCGTCTGGGTCAACCCGCACAAGGGGCGGGCCGGCTACGAGCCGCTCACCGGCGGCATGCAGGCCGCGCTGCCCTCGATCGACCACTTCGTCGCCGGGCACAGCCTGGCCGCGTTCGAACAGTTGGCCGGGGTCATCGACCGTGCCTAATGGCGGAAGGACCCCGGTCCCCTCACCACTCGCAAGCTCGCGGCGAGGCTCTGACCGGGGCCGACGGATGGAGGAGGAGCGCGATGCGTGAGGTGCTGGAGGATCTGATCGGCTGGTGGCAGGCGGGGGAGACCGTCGGCATGGGCACCGTGGTGGGCACCTGGCGGTCCGCGCCGCGCCCGCCGGGCGCGGCGATGCTGGTCGGCCCCGACGGGACGGCGGTGGGCAGCGTGTCCGGCGGCTGCGTCGAGGGCGCGGTCTACGAGGAGGCCAAGGACGCCGTCGAGACCGGGCAGCCGACCCTGCAGCGCTACGGCATCAGCGACGACGACGCCTTCGCCGTGGGGCTGACCTGCGGCGGGATCATGGACGTCTACGTGGAGTCGGTGTCCCGCGAGTCCTTTCCCGAGCTGGGCGAGATCGCCGAGTCGGTGGCCGCGCACGAGCCGGTCGCCGTCATCACCTGCGTCCAGGGGCCCGACGACCGGCTGGGCAAGCGGCTGGTGCTGTGGCCGGACCGGGTGTCGGGCACGCTGGGGCTGCAGCGCCTGGACGACGCGGTGGCCGCCGACGCGCGCGGCATGCTGGCCGCCGGCCGGACGGCGACCCTCACCTACGGCCACGACGGCGAGCGCCGCGGGGACGACCTGACGCTGTTCGTCTCCTCGTTCGCCCCGCCCGCCCGGATGATCGTGTTCGGCGCGATCGACTTCGCCGCCGCGGTGGCCCGGGTCGGCGCGTTCCTCGGCTACCGGGTCACCGTGTGCGACGCCCGCCCGGTGTTCGCCACCAAGCGCCGGTTCCCCGACGCGCACGAGGTGATCGTCGAGTGGCCGCACCGGTACCTGCAGGCCGAGGCCGACGCGGGACGGATCGACGAGCGAACGGTGCTGTGCGTGCTCACCCACGACCCGAAGTTCGACGTCCCGCTGCTGGAGGTCGCGCTGCGGCTGCCGGTGGCCTACGTCGGCGCGATGGGCTCACGGCGCACCCATGACGAGCGGCTGGACCGGCTGCGGGAGGCCGGGCTCCAGGACGACGAACTGGCTCGGCTGTCCTCACCGATCGGCCTGGACCTGGGCGCGCGCACGCCGGAGGAGACCGCCGTCGCGATCGCCGCGGAGATCATCGCCGGGCGCTGGGGCGGCAGCGGGGAGCGGCTGACCGGGCTCGGTGGCCCCATCCACCGCACCGCCGACCGCTGAGGGGCCGAAATCGCGACTTTGGCCCCTCAGGAGGGCCAGGGGGCGTCGGGTTCGCCGAGGTCCCACCACAGCCCGGCCATGACCTGCAGCGACTCCCGCACGAGTGCGGTCGGCAGGTGCTCGTCGGGGGCGTGCTGGGCGCAGCCGGGGTAGGAGTGCGGCACCCACACGGTCGGCATGCCGAGCACGTGCGCGAACGGCCCGTTGGGCAGCGAGCCGCCGAGGTTGGGCAGCAGCGCGGGCGTCCGGCCGGTACTGCGCTCGATCGACTGCAGCGCCCAGGGCACCCACGGGTCCTCGGGGTCGGTCCGGGTGGCCGCCATGGTGTGCTCGACCTCGACCTGCACGGCCCCGAAGCCGGCCGCATCCAGGTGCGCCCGCAGCGCCTCCGGGACCCGCGCGGGGTCGGTGCCGACGACGAACCGCAGCTGGCAGTGCGCCCGGGCCGACGGCGGGATCGCGTTGACCGGTGCGTCGGGCTCACCGGCGGTCATCGCCAGCACCTCCAGGGTGTTCCAGGCCCACAGCCGCTCGCTCGGGGTGAGTCCGGGCTCGCCCCACTCCGGGTCGAGCGCCGGGCTGTCCGGGCCCTGGTCGACCTCGATCGAGGCCAGCGCGGCCCGCACCGGCCCGGGCACCGCCGGCGGTCGCAGTCCGTCGACCAGCAGCCGGCCGCGCCCGTCGACGAGCGATGCCAGCGCGTTGACCAGGACGGTCGCCGGGTTGCTGAGCACACCGCCCCAGTTGCCGGAGTGGTACGCGCGGTCGCGGGCGGTGACCCGGAGGGTCAGGTTCAGCGAGCCGCGGGAGCCGAGGAAGACCGTCGGCCGGTCGGCGGCGACCCGCGGGCCGTCGGAGCCGATGAGCAGGTCGGCCGCGAGCTGGTCGGACTGCTGTTCGCACAGCTCGGTGAGGCCGGGCGAGCCGGACTCCTCGCCCATGTCCAGCAGCAGCGTCACGTCGTAGCCGAGCCGGCCGCCGCGGGCGGCGAGCACCTGTTCCAGCGCCACCAGGTTCACCGTGTGCTGGCCCTTGTTGTCGGCCACCCCCCGGCCGTACCAGCGGTCGCCCTCGACGACGACCCGCCAGGGGTCCAGCCCGCTGCGCCACTGCTCCGGATGGGCCGGCTGGACGTCGCCGTGCCCGTAGGTCAGCACCCGGTGCGCGGACCCCTCGGCGCGGTGCGCGACCAGGAACGGGTGCCCGGGGGAGACCGGGTTCGGCACGATCCGCGCGGTGAAGCCCAGCCGCTCGACCGCCGGGACCATCTCCGCGGTCAGGTAGTCCCGCAGGTCCGCCGACCGCGCCGGATCGGCGCTCTCGGTGCGGTAGCCGACCCGCCGGGCCAGGACGTCGAGGAAGTCGCCGGAGTCGAACGGCTCGGTCGCGCGCGCGAGAGCGGTCTGGCGGTCCACGACCCCACGCTGGCAGCGACCGGCCCGGAGCGCGACCCGGAGGCGGTCCGGGCGCGGCGCCGCCGGCCGGTCAGGTGAGGAACGGCGGGCCGTTGAGGTCCAGCGCCCGGTCGTAGGCCACCTGCCGGGCGGCGGCGAACCGCTCGTGCCAGTCGGCGGCGTCGTCGGGGATCTCGTCGACGACCGACTCGCCGAGCACCCGGGTCTCCCCGGTGGGCAGCCGGGCCACCTTGCGGACCACCACCCGGGTGCGGCCTTCCACGGCCTCGTGCGCGTCCTCCCACCGGGCGGTCGCCTCGGCGGCCGCCCACTGCCGCGTCGACCGGTCCCGGTACTCCTGCACGCCGACCACCAGCAGCACCACGACCAGCGCGATCACCGCCAGGTCGATCAGCACCATCGCGGCCTCCTCACTTGCCGGTGACGGTGAACCCGGTGCCCGGCGCGTACGTCGTCAGCCCCTGGGGCAGCGACTTCAGGATGTCCATCTGCGCGCAGGTCGGGCACGAGTTGTACCCGCTCTGCCGGGCGGCGTTGGCCTGCGCGTCGATCTGCGCCCGCTGCAACGCGGCCTGGGACTCGGTGACCCCGGCGAAGGCGGCCTGGGCCTGGTTGATGGCGTCCTGCACGTTCTGCGGCAGGTCGACCTTGCTGAGCACGAACCGCGGGTTGACCAGCAACGCGACGCCGAGGACGTCGTCCACGTCCTTGGTGAAGGCCTCGTTCACCGCGGCCTGGACCTGGTTGATCGTCTGGTTGCCGGTGGCGTTCGGATCGACCACGACCGCGGCGGCCTGCGCGCTGGAGTTGGCGGCCAGTGAGCAGGAGGCGACCAGGTCGGCGCACTCCACGTTGCCGATCTCCTGGCGCAGCACGTTCTGCACCAGGTTGCCGAGGGTGAAGTTCAGGAAGGCGCTCCAGCCCTCGTCGCCGTCCCAGGCGTAGCTGCGACCGCCGCCGTCCACCGGGTAGGTGCGGGTGCCGAACTTGTCGTCGAAGGCCTTCATGACCTTCTCGTCGGTGTAGTTGACGTCGAAGTAGAAGGTGCCCTCGACCCCGACCAGGACGCCGTCCTTGGTGGGCACGTTGATGACCTCGTTGGAGTCCGCGTCGGCCTGCCCGCTCACCTTGAAGTTCCGCTGGGTCGAGGGGTAGGGGTGCGCGTCGGAGAACAGCCCGGTCGAGGTCAGGCTCGAGTTGGGCTGGATGACCTGCCGCACGCTGTTGTCGTCGAACGGCCCGCCGTTGCGGACGACGACCACGTGGCCGCCGTCGGCCTTGGTGAAGCCGGTGGCGTACGCGATGCCGGGGACGACGGCGCCGAGCAGCACCACCAGGACGGCGATCAGCCCGATCAGCAGCCGCGCGCCCCGGGACCGCGGGCGCGCCGGCCTCGTCGTCCCACCCGCCGTCCCGGCCGCCGTCCCGGTTCCGGTTCCGGAGTCCGCCTTCCGGCGCGCGGACGTCGGGAACGGGTTCTGCGGCACGGTCTCTCCTGCGGCGATCGGGTGGAACGGGCAGCGGAGCCTACGTCCGGCGAGGATGTCTGCTCGTGCCCACCATCCTGCTCGTCGACGACGAGGCCGCGATCACCGACAACCTGGCGCCGTTCCTGACCCGGGCGGGCTTCGATGTCGTCGTGGCCGCCGACGGGGAGCAGGCGCTGGCCCGGGTGGCCGAGGAGGACCCGGACCTGCTGGTCCTCGACGTCCTGCTGCCCGGCCGGGACGGTCGCGCGGTGCTGCGCCAGCTGCGCCAGGAGGGCCGGGAGGTGCCGATCATCCTGCTCACCCGGGTCGGGGAGTCCGGTGAACGGTCCATGGCGCTGGAGGAGGGCGCCGACGACTACCTGAACAAGCCCTTCGACCCCCAGGAACTGGTGGCCCGCATCCGCGCGGTGCTGCGGCGGGGCCGGCCGGGGCGCGGCCCCGCGCTGGCCAGCGCGCACCGGCTGCGCAGCGGCCCGGTGGTGCTGGACCGGACCTCGCAGCGGGTGTTCCGGAACGGGCGGGAGGTGACCCTGACGCCGCGGGCCACGGTGCTGCTGGCCTACTTCATGACCCATCCCGACGAGGTGCTGACCCGGGAGCGGCTGCTGGAGTCCGTCTGGGGCTGGTCCTACCACTCGTCGACGCGCTCGGTGGACACCCGGGTGGCCGAGCTGCGCCGGCAGCTGGAGGAGGACTCCGGGTCCCCGGTCCTGATCACCACGGTCCCCGGGATCGGCTACCGGTTCGCCGCGGCCGTCGAAGGGGCCTGAGGTGGCACGTTCCACGCTGCGCTGGACGCTGGCGCTGCTGCCGCTGGCCGTGGGTCTGGGTTGCTGGCTGGCCGCGCGGGGCGGAATGCTCCCCGACGACCGGCTGCTGGTGTCGCTGAGTGCCCGCCGGGGCGACTGGCTGCTCGCCGTCGGATGCGTGCTGAGCCTGCCGGCGGTCACCGCGGCGGCCACGGCCACCCGCCGGGACAGCCGGTGGCGCCGCCGGCTGGCCGAGCAGGGCGCCGCCGCCGCTCGCGACCGCCGCCTGCTGCTGTCCCGGTTGGACCACGAGCTGAAGAACCCGCTCACCGCGATGCGGGCGGCGACCGCGAACGTGACCGCCGGGGGAGGCCCCGGTGGGGCGGCCGCGGTGACCAGCATCGAGGAGCAGGTGGCGCGGTTGAGCCGGCTGACCGCCGACCTCCGCAAGATCGCCGACGTGGAGAGCGGGCGGCTGGACCGCCGGCCGGTGGACGTGACCGCGCTGCTGGAGGAGACCGTCGACATCGCCCGGGAGCTGCCCGGCGCCGCCGACCGGCAGCTCAGCCTGGACCTGCCCCGGGCGCCCTGGCCGCTGCCAGCGGTGCCCGGGGACGCCGACCTGCTGGGGCTGGCGCTGGGCAACCTGCTGGACAACGCGGTCAAGTACACCGCTCCCGGCGGCCGGGTGGAGGTGCGCGCGCGGGAGTCCGGCGGCTGGGTGCTGATCGAGGTGGCCGACACCGGGCGCGGCATCCCCGGCGACGAGCTGCCGCACGTGTGGGAGGAGCTCTACCGCGGTCCCGGCGCCCGCACCGTTCCCGGCAGCGGGCTGGGTCTGGCGCTGGTGCGCGCGGTGGTGGAGCGGCACGGCGGGCGGATCGGGGCGGACAGCCGGGTGGGCAGCGGGACCGTGGTGCGGATCGCGCTGCCCACCGCGCCCCCGGACGGCGACCGCGGTCAGAAAGCGGTCGATCCCGGGACGTAGGGATCCTGCTGGATCGCGCCGTGCTGGCAGACCGCACCCAGTCCCCACGGGACCAGCAGGGCGCTGGTCTGGTCGGGCGGGGTGATCGCCACGGTCGGCGCGACCGGCTCGCAGGACATCCCGTTCTCGTCGTCGGCGGGGACGACGGTCCAGTGCAGCGACGAGCGGGCCGAGCTCCCGGGGGCCAGCACGACCGGGCGGACGGGCCGGCCGGGCACCCGCTGCAGGTCGGTCGGCACGCCCTCACCGGGAGCGCCGAGCAGGGCCATGCCGCCGTAACCGGTGACGGCGCAGGTGCGGTGCCCGGTGTCGGTGAGCACCAGCGTGCCGTACCGCTGCCCGGCTCCGGGGCTGCCGGCGAGGACCTGCCCGGTGAGCTCGGCGGTGGTGCAGGTGGGCGGCGTGCCCGCTCCGCCGGCGGCGGCCGCGGGACCGGCCAGTGCGGTCACCCCGGTGAGCGCCAGGGTGCCCGCGGCCAGGGCGGCGGCGCCGGTGAGGGCCACGGTCCGGCGGCGGTGGCGACGGGGGCGGGATCGGCGGGGGCGGGCGGCGGCCATGGTGGCGTCCATGGGTCCTCCTCGGGCGGTGGGGGCCCGCGGGCGGCGGGCGGCGGCCTGGTGCCGGCCACCACGGAAAGCGTGCTCCGCCGGAACGGCAGGCAGGTGACGCCGCTGTGCGGATGTCGACACCGGTGTGACAGTCCGGGGACATCCGGGCCGGGGACGACCCGGCTCAGGGCGCGGTGTACGCGGTCTGGGCGAGGGTGCCCGCCCCGCAGACCGGTCCGCCCGGCCAGGCCACCCGCAGCGGCGTGGTCTCGTCGGGCGGGATGACCTCGAGCGCCGCCGGAACGGGTTGGCACGATCCGGTGGAGGAGTCACCGGGGCCGGGCACCACCGACCAGTGCAGGGTGGCGGTGACGCCGGCGCCCGGGCGCACGACCAGCGTGCGCGGAGCCGGATCGGGAACCCGCACCTGCGACGTCGGCAGCGGGGCGCCGGCGCCGTCGACCAGGCCGAGCCCTCCGTAGCCGTGGACGGTGCAGGCGGTACCGCTGCTGTTGGTCAGCGTCAGGGTGCTGTACCGCTGCCCCGCGCCGGCCTCGGGCGTGCTCAGGCCGGCGGTCAGCGCGGCGGTGTGGCAGCGGTCCAACGCGCCCGTGGTGGTAGCAGCCGGCAGCCCGGCCGGGTGGGTGGACGGCGCGGTCGAAGGCGCGGCGGTCGGCGTCCCGGCGGTCGGTGTTGCGGCGGACGGCGACCCCGCGGCGGGCGGGCTCGGGAGCGCCGGCCCGCTGCTCCGGGTGGCCACCGGAGCCGGGCCGGTGGGGGCGTCGGCGTCCCGCACCGACCCGGTGAAGGAGCAGGCCGGGGTGGCCAGCGCGGTGACGACCAGGAGGGCACGGATCAGCAGCCTCCGCGTGGTGCTCATGACCACAGGCTAGGAGCGGCCGGGGGTGGTGGACCGGTCATCCTCGGGAGACGATGCGCGGACCGGCCGAGGAGAGGACTTCCACCCATGCCCGAGAGCGCGGCCACGCAGGCCTACCGCGCCGCCCGCGACCAGCTGCTCGCCCTGCGCGGGAACCACGCCACGGCGGTCACCGAGTTCCGCTGGCCGGCGATCGACGGCGAGTTCAACTGGGCGGTCGACTGGTTCGACAGCTACGCCCGGGGCAACGACGGCATCGCGCTGTGGCTGGTGGAGGCCGACGGCACGCACTCGGCGACCACCTTCGCCGAGATGGCCCGACGCTCGGACCAGGTCGCCGGGTGGCTGCGCGCGCACGCGGTGCGCAAGGGCGACCGGGTCGTCCTGATGCTCGGCAACCAGGTCGAGCTCTGGGAGTCGATGCTGGCGGTGATGAAGCTCGGCGCGGTGATCGTGCCGACCACGACCGCGCTCGGTCCCGCCGACCTGGTCGACCGGATCCAGCGCGGCGGTGCCCGGCACGTGGTGGTGAACGCCGCCGACGCCGGCAAGTTCGACACCGTGCCCGGCGACTACACCCGGATCGCCGTCGGCGGCGCGCCGGCCGGCTGGCTCGCCTACGCCGACGCGGCGCAGGCCGACGACGCACCGCCCGGCCACCCGGGGACGACGACCGGCGACCCGCTGCTGCTGTACTTCACCAGCGGCACCACCAGCCGGCCGAAGCTGGTCGAGCACACCCAGGTCAGCTACCCCGTGGGGCACCTGACCACGATGTACTGGCTGGGGCTGCGGCCCGGCGACGTGCACCTGAACATCAGCTCGCCGGGCTGGGCCAAGCACGCGTGGAGCTGCTTCTTCGCGCCCTGGATCGCCGAGGCGACCATCTACCTCTACAACTACTCCCGCTTCGACGCCGCGGCGCTGCTCGAGCGGATCCGCACCGACGAGATCACCACCTTCTGCGCGCCGCCGACCGTCTGGCGGATGCTGATCCAGGCCGACCTCACCGGCGGCTCCGGCTCGCTGCGGGAGGTCGCCGCCGCCGGGGAACCGCTCAACCCCGAGGTGATCGAGCAGGTCCGGGCCGCGTGGGGGATGACCCTGCGGGACGGCTACGGGCAGACGGAGACCACCGCCACGGTCGGCAACACCCCCGGCTCCCCGCTCAAGCCCGGGTCGATGGGCCGCCCGCTGCCCGGGGTGCCCGTCGTCCTGGTCGACCCGATCACCGGCCGCCCCGGGGACGACGGGGAGATCTGCCTGGACCTGTCGCAGCAGCCGCTGAACCTGATGACCGGCTACCAGGGCGACCCGGAGCGCCACGCCGAGGCGATGGCCGGTGGCTACTACCACACCGGGGACGTCGCGACCCGGGACGCGGAGGGCTACATCACCTACGTGGGCCGCAGCGACGACGTCTTCAAGGCCAGCGACTACAAGATCAGCCCGTTCGAGCTGGAGAGCGTGCTGATCGAGCACCCGGCGGTCACCGAGGCGGCCGTCGTCCCGGTGCCGGACCCGGTGCGGGCCGCCGTCCCCAAGGCGTACGTGACGCTGGCCGCCGGCTGGGAGCCCACCGCGGAGACCGCCCGGTCGATCCTGGCGCACGCCCGGGCGAACCTGGCGCCGTTCCTGCGGATCCGCAAGATCGAGTTCGCCGAGCTGCCGAAGACCATATCCGGCAAGATCCGGCGGGTCGAGCTGCGCGAGCGGGAGGTGCAGCTCGCCCCGGCCGGAAGCCCCACGGAGTTCAGCGACACGGACTTCCCCGACCTCCGCGGCGCCCCCTGACCCGGGCCTTTATCGCGATACAGGCCCGGGCGGGGGGCGGGGAGGGGCGGTCAGTCCAGCAGGGTGCGGACGGCGGCCGGGGCCTGGGACGGCGCGTGCAGCGGCGCGCTGCGGCCACCACCGGCCGCCGCCAGCTCGGCGCAGTTCGCCACCGACTCCGGGTCCGCGGACAGGCTGAGCACGTGCAGCCGGGCGCCGGCGCGGGCCAGGGCCGCGGCGGCCGGGCGCGGGTCGGGGCTGTCGGTGGGCATCCCGTCGGACAGCAGCAGGACGTCCCGGGCCGCCGTCCGGGTGCGGGCCAGCTGGCCGGCGGCCGTCCGCAGCGCGAGGTCCAGGTCGGTGGTGCCGCCGCCGCGCAGGTCGAAGAGCCGGTCGACGACGACGCCGGTGCGGGGCTGGGCCGACAGCGGCTGCAGCAGCACGGCGGTGGACCAGAACGCCGCCACGGCGAGCTCGTCGCCCGGCCGCATCCGCTGCGCCAGCGCGGCGGCGGTGAGGACGGCGACGGCGAGCTCGTCCCCGGCCACCGAGCCGGAGGCGTCCACCAGCAGCACGCAGGCCCGGCCGGTGGCCCGCCAGCCGCGGGTGTGCAGGTGCTCGGCGCGCCAGTGCGGCTCGGCGCCGCGGGCGGCCAGCGTGGCGTCCAGGTCGAGGTCCGATCCGGTCGGATCCCGGCGGGTGACCACCCGGCGGCTGCCGGACCGGTCGGGGACGCCGGTGCGCGGAGCGCCGACCGGCAGCCGGGCGGCCAGCGCCCGGGCTGCCCGGCGCAGGCCCGGGTCGAAGGCCCGGCCCAGCGCGGTGACCAGCCGCAGCGCAGCGTCCGGGTCGCCGGCGGCCAGGTCGGCCAGCGCCTCCTCGTCCAACTCACCGGCTTGCGGGCTGACCTGCTGGAACTCCCGGTGTGCCCGGGACAGCTCGTCCCGGCCGGCCCGGCGGGCCCCCTGCTCGCGGAGCAGCTGCTCGACGTCGGCACCGTCCTGGACCGGCGCCCGGGGCATCGGCCGGCCCGGTGGCTGCGCCAGCCCGCTCGGCGCGGCTACGGATGGTGCCGCGTGAGGGTCCGCCGGCGGTGGACCGGAGCCCGGGTCGGTCGGCTCCGACTCGGGCGTCAGCCTTTTCCCAGCTCCTCACCGGCCCGCCGCCAGATGTCGACGACGACCTGCTCGACGGCGCGGGAGACACCGTCGCCGAGGGTGACCTTGCCGGTCAGCGCGGCCAGGGCGGCGTCCTCGCCGACGTCCTCGTCCACGAGACCGTCCACCCCGTCCCGGCCGCGGACGACGGCCAGCTCGGCGGCGATCAGCACGGTGTCGATGGCGCCGCGCACCGAGGCACCGATCCGCAGCTCGGCGCAGTCACGAGTGATCCGGACCGCCCGGACGGCGTGCGCGACCAGCCCGCCCGGCCCGCCGGTGGCGGCGGCGACGACGGCCCGCTCGGCGTCCTCGTCCTGGTAGCCCATCGCCACCCGGCAGGACCGGTCGTACAGCGCGGGGGAGATCCGGGCGGTGCCCACGGCGTCGAACGGGTTCATCGCCGCGACCAGCCGGAAGGTGGGCCGAGCCGGCACCCGGCCGTAGCGCGGCACGTGCATCTCCCGCTCGGACAGCACGCCGAGCAGGACGTTCATCGTCTCCTCGGGTACCCGGTTGAACTCCTCGACGTAGAGCAGCGCGCCCTCGGTCATCGCCCGGGTGAGCGGGCCGGGCACGAAGTTCTCCGGCCGGTAGTCCTCGCTGAGCACCCGGGAGGCGTCGTGGTGCCCGACCAGCCGGGTCGGGGTCAGCTCGGCGTTCCCCTCGACCAGCACGAGCGGGACGCCGGTGCCGTCGGCCAGGGCGCGCAGCAGCGTCGTCTTGCCCGTGCCCGGCGGGCCCTCCAGGACGACGTTGCGCCCGGCGGACAGGGCCGCGGCCACCACCTCGGCCTCCCGTACCCGGGCGACCACGCGTTCCCGCGCGGTGCGGACCATGCCGACCGCGTCCAGCCGGTCCTTCAGCATCGGCCCCTTCTCGACCGGCGACCGGGGCGCCCCTCGGCCAGGGACGCCCCGGGCACGGCCTCGTTGCAGGGGCCCACGGTGAGCCTGCGAGTCGTGGGGGGCAACGGGGACCTTCAGTAGACGATGACGCCGCGGATGTTCTTACCGTCGTGCAGGTCGGCGTAGCCCTGGTTGATGTCGTCCAGCTGGTACCGCTTGGTGATCAGCTCGTCGAGCTTGATGTTGCCCTCCTGGTAGAGCCGCAGCATCTTCAGCATGTCGGAGCTGGGGTTCTGGTCACCGAAGAGGGCGCCGCGGATCTCCTTGGTGTACAGCGCCAGCATGCTGGGGTTGATCGGGATGCCCACGTCGGTGAGGTCGCCGAGACCCGTGATGACCACCCGCCCGCCCTTGCCGATCGCGTCGAACGCCTGGGCGACGTGCTCGCCCTTGAGCACCCCGACGGTGACCAGCGCCTTGTCCGCGCCCTGGCCGTTGGTGACGCTGCGCGCGAAGTCGGCGGCCTCCTCGATGCTCGCGAAGGTGTGCGTCGCGCCGAGTTCCATCGCCTTCTCGCGCTTGAACGCCACGGGGTCGACGGCGATGACGTGGCTCGCGCCCGCGTTCGCCGCGCCCTGCACGGCGTTGATGCCGATGCCGCCGACGCCCATCACGATGACCGTGTCGCCGGCCCGGACCTCGCCGGCCTGGACCGCGGTGCCCCAACCCGTGCCCACGCCGCACCCGACGAGGCAGGCGACGTCGAGCGGGATGCTCTTGTCGATCTTCACGGTCGAGCGGATGTCCACCGTGGTGATCTCGGCGAAGGTGCCGAGCCCGCACATCTGTCCGACGTCCTCGCCGTCGGAGGTCTTGACGCGGAAGCTCGTCGCGTCGTCCCACCGCGAGCCGACGAGCAGGTTGGCGCCGGAGTCGCAGATGTACTGCTGGCCGTTGGCGCAGTAGCGGCACCGGCCGCAGCCGGGCAGGAAGGAGAAGACGACGTGGTCACCCTCCTCGAAGCCCGTCACGCCCGGGCCCACGGCGGTGACGACGCCGGCACCCTCGTGGCCGCCGAGGAAGGGGTACTTGCCGACGGTCATGTCGCCGGTGGCGATGTGGTCGTCGGAGTGACACAGCCCGGAGGCGGCCAGCTTGACCTGGAGTTCGCCGGCCTGCGGATCGTCGACGACGAGGTCGACGACCTCCCACGAGCCAGGGGCCTGACGCAGGATCGCGCCGCGGGTGTTGACGGGCACAGGGACCTCCTCCTCGCCCTCGTCGATGAGGGCTTCGCGGGCATGCGCGGACGAGCGCACTCCACTGAACGGTATGGCACCGGTCACGTTGCAGCAGTTCGCTGCAACGTTGGCCCACCCCCGTGCAACGGTCGGCGCCCGAGCAGAGCCGAGGCCGCGGCCCCGACGGCGACGACCTCGCTGGCCACCGAGACCACGCCCAGCGGCTCCAGCCAGTTGCCGACGTCGTCGGCCAGCAGCGGGAAGGCGACCAGCCGGGTGGCGGCGTAGCCGAGGACGGCGAGCCCGCAGGTGAGGACGGCGAGGGCGTACAGGACCGCCGGGTCGCGCAGCCAGATGACCGCGCCGATGCCCAGGCAGGCGGCGGTGAGCAGCACGAAGAGCACGCCCATGTAGGGCGCCTCGGCCAGGTGGGGCGCGATGACCGGCACGTGCGCGGTCGCCGCGACCAGGGCGGCGGCCGCCACCACCCACCGCTGCCACTGTCGCCGGTTGTCGGTCATCGCACGACCAGCGCGAGGGCCAGTCCGCAGAGCACCGGAAGGACGGCGCGCCGGCTGCCCGGTCGCGGACCACGGTCCGGTCGTCGTCCGGACGGCGCAGTGCGGTTCATTCGTGACCGGTCCAGCAACCGAGGACCACCGAGGCGACCTCGTAGGCGAAGT
Organism: Modestobacter sp.; assembly: GCA_025933855.1. GTDB lineage: Bacteria > Actinomycetota > Actinomycetes > Mycobacteriales > Geodermatophilaceae > Modestobacter. The sequence continues at coordinate 14,586 of JAICZD010000018.1, forward strand.
CGCTGCGGCGCTGCCCGTTGTCGCCGAACACCGCGGGCAGGCCGGTCGCATCGACGGTGAGCGTCATGGCGTCCTTGAGGACGACGACCGTGCCGGTGGGTGTGGTGAACGCGCGCGCGCCGAGGCCGATCGCCGGTGTGGCCGGGGCGTCCTCGGTCTGCCGGGCGGCGAAGTACCGGGCGGCCGCGTCGGTGCTGCCCGAGTCCTGCACCGAGAGGACGAGTGGCCCCATCGGCAGCTGGTAGGTGCAGGTGTAGAGCGGGGCGACCCAGGTGGCCTCGGTCGGCGGTGGCGCGGTCAGCGACAGCACCCGGCCGACGTCCCCGACGACGTCCTCGCCGCACACCATGGCCGCTGTCGCCGAGGGAGCCGCGGTCACCGACGGGGCCGATCCGGCCACCGGCGCCGGTGCGGTGGCGCCGGCCGGCTGCGGAGCCGCCTCCGCTCCGGCGCAGCCGGCCAGCAGCAGCGGAACCGCGAGGGCGCAGGCGCGCCAGGCTCGGGTCCTCATGGGGAGGTCCTCTCTGTCGATACCGAAGGGGGGAATCCGGTCGGCGCGCTCACGCCGGGTGGCCGGCGACCAGCGAGGCGTAGACGACGATGTTGTCCCGGTAGCTGCGGGTGGTGCTGTCGAACGCGCCACCGCAGGTGATCAGCCGCAGCGCGGCGTGGTCGGTGTTGCCGTAGACCTCGAGGGTCGGGAACTGGTCCTTGGGATAGGAGGCGACCCGGTCGACCGCGAAGACCGCCGCGGTGCCGTCGTCCCGGTTCACCGTGACCTGGTCGCCGGCCCGCAGCGCGCCGAGGTCGAAGAACACCCCGGGTCCGTACTCGGCGGAGTCCACGTGGCCGAGCAGCACGGCCGGGCCCAGCTCACCTGGGGTGGGGGAGTACCGGAACCAGCCGGCCTGCGAGTCCGCCGCCAGCGGCGGCACCTCCACGGTGTCGTCGGGCCGCAGGCCGAGCTCCAGCAGGTCGGAGGAGACGCCGATCGCCGGGATCTCCAGGTGGGTGGGGTGAGCGGCGGGCAGCAGCAGTCCCTGCGGCGCCGGGGCGGCCTGCTGACCGCCGGGATCGGGGGACGGATCGGCCGACGGTGGTGCCGGCGCCGCCGTCGACGCCGCCTGCGGTGCGGCACCCGCCGCGGTGGTCGGCGCGGCGGATGCCGGCGGCCGGGGTGCCCAGCGCTGGGCGTGGAGGGCCACCCCCAGCGTCAGCGCCCCGGCCAGCACGAGCAGTGCGGCCAGCGTCGCGACGGGCCGCCGGAGCCGCCGGCCGTGCTGCTCGGTACCGGACATCGGTCGTTCCTCCCCCCGGGCCGGTCAGCCCTGGACGGCGGACCGGCGACGCAGGGCCACGCCACCGACCAGCGCGCCGGCGGCGAGCAGGCCGCCGCCCAGCGCCAGCAGGCCCTGGTCCTCGGCGCCCGCGGTGCTGCCACCGCCGGTGTCGGCCGAACCGGACGGCATGCTCGACATCTGCGAGGCCGTCAGGGCTCCGCACAGCGCCGGGGAGGTTGCCGCCAGCGGAAGGGACGGCACCAGGTCGCTGGGCTTGCTCTGCGCGGCCGCCGGCAGGGTGGCCGGGTCCAGGCCGTGCACGACGACCACCGCGGTGCCGTCCTGCAGCGAGGCCAGCGTCTTGTCATCCAGGGTGAAGGTGCGGTGGTACTCGAACGAGGCGCCCGAGGGGGCCACGGTCAGCGTGGTGCCGGCTGCCGGGCTGGTGTCCCCGGAGGTGGACAGCGTCGTGCCGATGGCGCCGTAGCTGGGACCGCCCTCGGTGGTGCTGATGACGCCGTCCTTGTCGGTGTCCGCGGCGGTGGTCGGGCACTCACCCTTGGCGCCGATGTGGATGTGCTGGACGTGCGGGTACGGCGCGCCGTTGAACATGCCGGCCAGCCCGCTGACCTTCTCGGTGACGGTGGCCTCGGAGCCGTTGAGGTCGATCATCACGGTGCCGGCGGCGGCGGAGTTGTTCAGCGCGCCCAAAGTGGCCTGGTAGGACTGGCTGCCGGCCGCGGAGGCGATGCCCGGCATGGCGAGCACGGCGATGCCCAGCGCCAGGGACGGAGCGGCGACGAGTGCGGACTTTCTCATGGGTCCTCCCGGACATTGCTGCCGGCGGACCGGCAAGGGGATCGGGCTGGAGGGGGTTGCGCAGGGTGTTCGGTGAGCCGGACCACATCGGATTGCGTCCCACGAACTTTCTTCGGAGCGCGTGCCGGCCGGCGGGCGTCCGGTGCACGGTGCCCGACCACGGCGAGACGACGGGGCGGGCACACTCCGGCTGTGACGGTGGTGGTCGTGGGGGCCGGCCCGGTCGGGGTGACCGCCGCCGTGCTGCTGGCCCGCCGGGGGGTCGACGTCCTGGTGCTCGACCGGCACGCCGCCGTCTATCCGCTGCCGCGTGCGGTGCACCTGGACGACGAGTCGCTGCGGGTGCTGCAGGCGGCCGGTGTCGCTGATGCCTTCGCCGCCGTCAGCCGCCCGGTGGCCGGGCTGCGGCTGCTGGACGGGGGCGCCGGCACGCTCGTGGAGTTCCACCGCGGCGCCGGCGTGCACGGCTGGCCGCAGGCGTCGATGTTCAGCCAGCCCGACCTGGAGGCGCTGTTGCGGCGGGCGCTGGCCGACCAGCCGCGCGCCCGGTTCCGTGGCGAGGTCGAGGTGTTGCACGTGGAACAGCAGGGCAGGGCGGTCCGGGTCCGCCTCCGGGACCGCGGCACCGGCGCCGAGGAGGTGCTCGACGCGGACGCCGTGCTGGGCTGCGACGGCGCGAACAGCACGGTGCGCCGGCTGATCGGTGCCCGCATGCGCGACCTCGGGCCGGCCGAGCGCTGGCTGGTCGTGGACCTGGCCTCCGCCGTTCCGCTCGACGTGTGGCCCGGGGTGCAGCAGGTCTGCGACCCGGGCCGGCCGGCCAGCTTCATGCCGGTCGCCGGATGCCGCTACCGCGCCGAGTTCCGGCTGGCCGACGGCGAGACGGCGGCCGACCTCGACCTCCCCCGGTTGCTCGCCGGCTTCGGGGCGGGCGGAGCCGAGGTGGTCCGGGTCGCCGAGTACCGGTACGCGGCGCAGGTCGCCGACCGCTGGCGGGACGGGCGGGTGCTGCTCTGCGGCGACGCGGCGCACCTCACCCCACCGTTCATCGGGCAGGGCCTGGGTCTCGGGCTGCGCGACGCCCACCAGCTCGCCTGGAAGCTCGCCGCCGTGCTCGATGGAGCCGAGGAGGCACTGCTGGACACCCACCAGGCCGAGCGGGCACCGCACGCCCGCGCGCTGATCCGGGTGGCGGTGCTGCTCGGCCGGCTGATGACCGGGGGTGGGAGCGCGGCGTCCGGGCTGCGCCGGCTGGCCCTCGCCGTCGTACGCCGGCTGCCCGGGCTGTCGGACTTCACGCTGGCCAGCCGGACGCCGCCGCTGCGCCCGGGCCGGCTGGTCCGCCGTCCCCGGTTCGTGCCGGGATCGCCGGTCGGCACGCTGGTGCCGCAGCCGGTGGTCACCGTGGACGGCGCCCGCACCCGGCTGGACGACGTCCTCGGCGACGGCTGGGCGGTGCTGACCGCCGGCGGCCGGCTGCCCACGCTGCCCGACGCCCCGGACCCCCGGGTGCTGAGGGTCGGCGACGGGGCGGGCGAGGTGTCCTCCCCGGAGCTCGCGGGCTGGCTGCGCGGACGGTCGGTGCTGGTCCGCCCGGACCGCATCGTCGCCGCTGTCGCCGGCTGAAGTGGAGGGGATCCGGCGCGCTGACCGCGACGGATCCACGCCGCTCAGGCCTCGGCGATCCGCTTGATCGCGGCCAGCGTCGCCGGGATGCCGTCGTGGGCAGCCCGGGTGCGGTCCTCGATCTGCCGTGCCGCGTCCGCGCCGTACCGCTCGGCGAACAACTCCTGGCCGGCGGGGAGGAACTCCCACGACTCGGTCAGCTCGGTACCGCCGTCCACCGGCCGGAGGGTGAAACCCCACCGCACGAGGCGGCCGCCGACGAGCCAGGCGAACTCCCGGCCGCGCTCGGCGGCCACCACCTGGCTGCGGGTCTCCCAGGTGCGCCCCGGCACCTCGTTGTGGCCGGTGAACCAGTCGCCCACCCGCCCGGACGCGCCCTCGTCCCACCAGCAGGCGGTGCAGACGGGGCTCCACTCGCCGGTCCGTGTCACGTCGGAGACCAGGTCGTACAGCGCCTCCGGCGACGAGCGGACGACGACCGAGCCGGAGTGGGTGAGGCTGTCCATGCGCGGAAGTGTGGCAAGCAGCGGAGTCCGACGAGGGACGCCGGTCGTGGGTGACCACCCGCGCAGGGGTTGATCCGGGTGCGGCGGGTACCGCAGGCGCATGCAGATCGACAAGGACCAGATCCTCCAGCTCCTCCGATCCCGGGGCGAGAACGACAAGGCGCAGCAGGCCGAGCAGGAACTTCCCGGGCAGGTCGACACCGACCAGCACGCCGGGCTGCTCTCCAAGCTGGGCCTGGACCCGGCCGAGCTGATCGGCATGCTGGGCGGCGGTGGCGGCGCCGGCGGCGCGCTCGGCAAGCTGGGGGGCCTGCTCGGCAACTGCCCTCCCACCCGCGGGGCGCCTGCGGCCCCCCCGTGGGGGCGCTGGCGCACGGGACGCCGGGCCGGACCGGTTCGTCCCGGGGAGGGATGACCGCGGTCGGGGCGGGGTAGGAGCCGGGCATGGCGCCACTGAGCGCCGTCCCGCCGGGCCGCCCGGTACCTCGACCGTTCCCGACCCCAGGAGTTCTCTGATGGCTCGCAACACCCTGTCCCGCTCGATGCACGACCTCGGCCTCGCCGCCTGGTTCGGCGGCACGCTGGCCAACGCCGTAGCGCTCAACCCGGCCGCGGCGGAGGCGGGCAGCGACTCGCGCACCGGTGCCGTCGCGAACGCCGGCTGGGACCGCTGGACCCCCGTCAACGCCGTCGCCATCGGCATGCACGTGGTGGGCAGCGTCGGGCAGCTGATCGGCAACCGCGCCCGGGTCGCCCAGCAGGAGGGTGTCGGCCAGATGTCGGTGCTCAAGACCGCCCTCACCGCCGCGGCGCTCGGCGTCACCGCCTACAGCCGGGTCCTCGGCCAGCGGGTGTCCGCGGGCGGGGCGACGCCGTCCAAGCGGGGCACCAGGCCCTCGAAGCGGGCCAAGGCCGACGTCGCCGTCGCGCAGGCGCAGCTGGAGAGCCTGCAGTGGGTCGTGCCGGCGCTGACCGGCGCCCTGGTGGTCGTCAGCTCCTACGCCGGCGAGCAGCAGCGCCCCTCGGAGGTCGCCCGCGGGATCGCGCAGAAGAGCTGACCCGACCGGCCGCCGTTGTGCACCCGTCGTCGTCCCCGCTCGTCCGGCGGCGGCGACCGGTGCACGACGGTGCGGCTCAGCTGCCGTCCGCGCCGGTTGCCGGGGCCACCGGGGGTCACTAGCGTCCCCTCCGTCCGTTCCCGGAAACGCAGCTCACCCCGGAGGCACCGTGCCCGAGACCCCGCAGGACATGCAGGCCGACACCACCGTCCCGGCCGCTCCGGCCGCGGAGGAGGAGCTCGTCGAAGAGTCCCTGGTCGAGGAGGTCTCCATCGACGGCATGTGCGGGGTGTACTGATCGACGCCGCCCCGGCACCGGGGGCGGTGGACGGCGCAGCCACGGCGGCCGTGCCGCCCGGCGCGATCGCCGACGCGCCCGCCGATGCCTTCGACCCGGAGCTGCCCTGGCGGCGCGCCCGGTCGGTGGCGCTGCGGCCGGAGCCGTTCGGTGCGCTGGTCTACCACTTCGGGAACCGGAAGCTGTCCTTCCTGAAGTCGAAGACGCTGGTCCGGGTGGTGGAGACGCTCGCCGACCACCCGTCCGCCGCGGCCACGCTCGCCGCCTGCGGGGTGCCGGAGGCCCGGCGCGCCGCCTACGTCAAGGCGCTGGCCGACCTGGCCCGCTCGCGGATGATCGAGAGAAGGACCTCGTCGCCCCCCACCGCTCGCGAGCTCGCGGCGGCACCCTGCGACGAGACCGACCCGGAGGCCCACGGATGACCGCAGTGCTGCCCGCCCGCCCCGAGCGCCCGGTGGGGGGTCGGCTGGTCGACCAGTTCGAGTACGGGCTGGACGCGCCGATCTGCCTGACCTGGGAGCTCACCTACGCCTGCAACCTGGCGTGCGTGCACTGCCTGTCCTCCTCGGGACGGCGCGATCCCCGGGAGCTGTCGACCACCGAGGCCGAGGCGGTGATCGACGAGCTGCAGCGGATGCAGGTGTTCTACGTCAACGTCGGCGGCGGCGAGCCCACCGTGCGGCCGGACTTCTGGCACCTGCTCGACTACGCCGTCGGCCACGACGTCGGGGTCAAGTTCTCCACCAACGGGATCAAGCTCGACAAGGCCCGCGCGCGGCAGCTGGCCGCCACCGACTACGTCGACGTGCAGATCTCCCTGGACGGCGCGACCGCCGAGGTCAACGACGCGGTCCGCGGCACCGGCTCGTTCGCCACCGCCCTCCGTGCGCTGTCGAACCTCGCCGAGGCGGGGATGAAGGACTTCAAGGTCTCCGTCGTCGTCACCCGCGAGAACGTCGCGCAGCTGGACGCGTTCAAGGCGCTGACCGACCGGTACGGCGCGCAGCTGCGGATCACCCGGCTGCGCCCGTCCGGCCGCGGCGCCGACGTCTGGGACCAGCTGCACCCCACCCAGGAGCAGCAGCGCGAGCTGTACCAGTGGCTACTGGCCAACGGCGACAACGTGCTGACCGGCGACTCCTTCTTCCACCTCTCCGCCTACGGGGAGGCGCTGCCGGGGCTGAACCTCTGCGGCGCGGGGCGGGTGGTCTGCCTCATCGACCCGGTCGGTGACGTCTACGCCTGTCCGTTCGCGATCCACGAGAACTTCCTCGCCGGCAACGTCCGCGACGAGGGCGGCTTCCA